>JALUBM010000261.1 GCA_027044845.1 Sulfurimonas sp. | reverse complement strand
AATGAAGACTTTTTTGGACCTGCTGCTTTTGCCGCTGCATACCGTTTTTCTGCTGATGTACGTGATAACTCTGAGTCAAGACTTTCAGATGTTAATGAAGAAAAGCAAGGTGTTTGGGATTGTGTAAAATGTTTTGAATGTGCTGAAGCATGTCCAAAAGAGATTAACCCTATTGGTAAAATTACAAAACTGCATCAAATGGCATTCCAAAAAGGTATTGCTAAAAACAATATTGCAGTGCGTCATGCTGTTGGATTTGAAAAATCTATTAAGAAAAACGGTGTACTTGATGAGGGAGGACTTGTTCTTTACTCAGAAGGTTTGGGAATTGTGAAACACTTACCAGTAGCATTTAGAATGTTTACAAAAGGTAAAATTGTTCCACCATGGGGTATTACAAAATCAGAAAACCTTGATGAGATTCAAAAACTTGTAAAATCTTCATCAACTGCAAAGTTCTAGGAGTTATAAATGGAAAAATTAAAATATGCACTTTTTACAGGATGTACGGCAAAACAAAGCACTCCTGAGCAAATGATGTCAACTATGGCAGTTGCAAATAAACTTGGAATTGAACTGATAGAACTTACAGAAGCATCATGTTGTGGAGCTTCACATCTGCAAGATTATGATGACTTTTTATCTTTAGTTTTAAATGCTAGAAATATTGCTTATGCGGAGAAACATGGTCTTACTATGGTAACTATCTGTAACACATGTCAACTGAATACTGCCATGACAAAACACAGACTCGATAACAATGAAGAGCTTAAAACAAAAGTGAATGAAAAACTTGCAGAAGTTGGATTAGAGTACAAAGGGACATCTGCTGTTACACACTTTTTATATGCAATTATTGATGATTTCGGTCTTGATAAACTTAAAGAAATGGTTGTAACACCGCTAAGCCAGTTTAATATTGCACCATTTTATGGATGTCATAATATTCGTCCTTCAGAATTGCAAAATGAAACACATAATTCTACAGAAAATCCTTACAATCCTACGTCACTTGATGATTTGATTATTGCATGTGGTGGTGAAACAGTTGATTATGAGCAGAAGAATAAATGTTGTGGTTTTCATGTTGAGCTTCAAGCTCCACATACTGCTGCAGTTCTTACAGGAAATGCTATTGCGGGTGCAATGGATGAAAATGCTGACTGGATGGTAACGCCTTGTCCTCTTTGCCATCTTAAACTCGATACACAAACTGCTCATGCAAGCGAAGCAATAGGACGTGATGTCGAGCTTCCAGTACTTCATATGCAACAAATGGTAGGCCTTGCACTTGGTTGTACACCTGCTGAACTTGGATTAAACCATCACTTAGCAAAAGTGGATTTCGTTTAATTTTACTCTTTTAATCTCTCATTCCGCTTCTTTTTGGAAGTGGAATAATTACTCAAATAACACGCAATGGATTATAAATGTCAAACTCAATAGAAATAATATCGTGGAATGTTAATGGAATACGTGCTATAGCTAATAAAGAAGCTCTTCAATGGATAGATGAACGGGACATAGATATTTTATGCCTACAAGAGATAAAAGCACAAAAAGAGCAAATTCCTGAGAATTTATTTGAGAAAGATTTTGGTGAAGTGATTATTAATTCTGGAGAAAGAAAAGGTTACAGTGGAACAGCAACTTATAGTATGCTCAAAAGTGAGTATACTTCTCCATGCCAAGGTATAGATACTAAGAATGAAGGTCGTATTATAGAAACGCATTACGGCGATATTGTACTTTTTAATATCTATTTTCCAAACGGACAAAAAGATGAAGAACGACTTGCATACAAAATGAAATTTTATGATGATTTTTTAGCTCATTGCGAACAACTCAAGAATGAGGGAAAAAGTATCATCGTCTGCGGTGATGTTAACACGGCACATCGAGAAATTGATTTGAAAAATCCAAAATCCAATGCAAAAACATCAGGTTTTTTACCGATTGAGCGTGAATGGATAGACAAATTTTTAGACCATGGATATATAGATACCTTTCGATATGTCCACGGTGATGTTGAAGATGCCTATAGCTGGTGGTCATACCGCTTTAATGCACGTGTGAAAAATGTCGGTTGGAGAATTGATTATTTTTTTATATCCGAAGATTTAGCTGAAAGCCTTGAAGATGCTTTCATCTTAGACTATATAGAGGGTTCTGATCATTGTCCTGTAGGTATAAAAATTATTATATAATTATATTCATTTTCTACTCTTTTTTGAGTATTATTTTTGTAAAGGGGTATATTTAAAAAACTTTGAAATTCCAGGGCGTAAAAGCTCTATATCATAAAGCATCTGATTGTTAGATAACTTGATAGTATATTCTCTGTCTTCACCAGTAATCTGAGCATAAAAGTAATCTATACCTACCGTCGTTGTATAATTAATCCAGTCATAAACAATGTCATTTCCTAAGAGTGAATTTGTCTCTATAAGTACATTATTATCTTGAGTAATAGAGTTTGCTACAATCATGCTTTTTCTATCTTTGTATTGCGTCATCGAGAGCAGTAACGGGTCATAGTTAATCTGTGTAGAGAGAATATTTGTTGCATTTGTATCATATAAAGTGAGCTGAGAGAGAATCATGCCTGTTTTGATGATTGGTGTATTTACAAAAATTGAACCGTTGACAATATGTTTATTCTCTTTTAAATATCTTTCCAAATTTGTTGTTCTTCGTGAAAGAAAAAATGTAAATACTTTTTTCTTTTGAGTAAGATTTGTACCGTAAACACTTATCTCATTATCATAAGACATTGTATCTTGCATATTGACAAAAGGATGTAAAAATTCTTGTTTTTGGTAGAAAGCTAATTTTTTGCCTGTTTGTGATTTATCTGAAAATATAATTAAAGGTGAGACAGCTTCATGTAAAAGGATTCGACTTTGTTTATTGTAGTCAATGCCACCGAAAATAAGAGAAGTTGAAGAAGAATTAACATCTTTTTTGTTGATAGTTGGAAAATATATATTTAAATTAGGATTAAGATTGATAACATTTTTTACACCCTCAAGAGTAAGTGGCGCTATAACATAATTAAAACCATCAGAAGCTATCTTCCTGAGAGCTTGTTGTAAATCAGCAATATTTTCTTTTTCAATTTTATAGCTTTTGAGCATAAAAGGGTTGCTTTTTGTCATTAAATATGCAAATGTGGCATTTGTTGTTGTTGAAGCATATTTTCCTATTTTTTTATAAGGGAGTAAAAGTGCTATTTTGAGTTTTGCTCCTGCGTTTTCCGCACCAAGATTGAGGACTGTTGTATTTATAATTCTTGCTTCATCTAAGTCCTTATCTGTAAGCTTCTTATTTGCATGTGAAAGAAAAGAAAATATTTGTCCATTGTCTAAAAGTTCTTTCATACAAGAGTTGTTACATGTATAAGGG
>JALUBM010000260.1 GCA_027044845.1 Sulfurimonas sp. | reverse complement strand
GATTATATTTCCACATATACAGCTTTTTTCAAAAAAAACTTCTTTAATAAATAAAGAAAAACTTCTTTATTCTCTTATATTGGCATCAATGATTCTCGCTCTTGCATCTCCTATAACGTATGATCAAAAAACTTCAAGCAAACGAAAAGGGCGAGACCTTGTCTTTGCACTTGACACCAGTGGTTCTATGGCAGAGAGTGGGTTTGATACAAAAAATCCACAAAAAAGAAAATTTGATGCACTCAGAGAACTTCTAAAATCTTTTATAACAAAACGTTTTAATGATAATGTCGGAGTAAGCATTTTTGGTACCTATGCCTACCCTGCTATTCCCCTGAGTTACGATATGAACAGTGTTGCCTTTTTACTTAATTTTTTTGATGTTGGCATTGCAGGAGATAGTACTGCCATAGGAGAAGGATTAGCAACAGCACTCAAAATACTTAAAAAAGGAGAAGCGAAAGAAAAAGTTATTATTCTTATTACAGATGGCTTTGAAAATAGCGGTTCTATTTCTGTAAAAGAAGCAGTAAAAAGAGCAAACAAGTTACATGTAAAAATTTACACTATAGGGATAGGAGATAAGACTACATTTGATGCGAATCTTCTCAAACTTATAGCAAAGAATACAAAGTCTAAAATGTTTGCAGCTAAAAACGCAGAAGCACTACAAGATGTTTATAAAGAGATAGATAAACTCGAACCGAGTGCCATACGTTCTAAACATTATCTCAACAAACAAAATCTTTACATGTACCCTCTTTCTTTAGCATTTTTATTACTTCTTTTCCTTGCATTCAAGCAAAAGGAAGAGCAACTATGACTCTTTTATATCCTTGGGTTCTATTTGGATTTATACCTCTGTATTTTTTATATAAAAGCGATGCAAGTCCAAAAGAAAAAGAGAAAAAACGACAA
This sequence comes from Sulfurimonas sp., assembly GCA_027044845.1. GTDB lineage: Bacteria > Campylobacterota > Campylobacteria > Campylobacterales > Sulfurimonadaceae > Sulfurimonas. The sequence continues at coordinate 2,496 of JALUBM010000260.1, read as the reverse complement.
AAATATTTACTTTACATAACACTTTTTTTCGCATTACTGGCTTTAAGCAGACCTGTGATGATTAATACACCCAGTGAGCAAAAATTTGATGCCAAAGATTACATTATAGCTCTTGATGCCTCATTTTCAATGCAAGCAGATGACTTAAAACCGACACGGTATGACGCGGCAAAAAAAAATATAAAGCGTATTTTAAAAAGCTTGAGTAAAGACAGATTTAGTATATTTGCTTTTACATCCAATACCATGCTTATATCACCGCCGACAACAGATAGTACAATAAGCATGATGGCACTCAACTCCCTTGAACCAAAATATATACTGACAAAAGGCACTTCCCTGCTCTCTTTATTTAAAAGTATTGCAAAAATATCTTACAAACAAAAAAATCTTATTATTTTTACTGATGGAGGCGAGGATAGAGACCTCAATGAACTTGTCCAACTATGTAAAAAAAATTCTATTATTCCTTATATAGTTGCTACAGGTTCAAACAGCGGAGCAACACTCAAAAAAGAAAATAAGCCCATCTTAGATACGAATAAAAACCTTGTGATTTCAAAAGTAAACCCACTTTTAGAACCTTTAGCTAAAGAGTGCAACGGAGAATATTATGAATTACATACAAATAAAGATATAGCCAAAGAAATTATTGCAGATATAAAAAATAAAAATAGCGATATAAAATCAACCATAAAAGTGTTCAGCTATAAAGAACTTTTCATGTTCCCTCTTATTATAGCACTTTTAAGTTTTTTTATCTCTGTCACAAAACTGCAGCAATTTTTTATATTTATTCCCTTATTTCTTTTACCCTATCAAAGTCATGCGGCATCACTCTTTGATTTTTACCATAACAACAAAGCAAATCAAGCATATAAAAGTAAAAAATTTATTGTAGCTGCAAAAGAGTTTAAAAAACTCTCATCCTCACCTAAGAGTTACTATAACAGTGCAACCGCCTACTATAAAGCAAAAAACTACAAAAAGGCTATAGAGCTTTTTTCTCAAATACAATCTACAAGTCCAAAACTAAAACAAAATATTTTTTATAATCTAGCAAACTGTGCTGTAAAATTAAAGAAATACAGCAGAGCTAAACGTTATTATCAAAAAGCTTTGGCACTTGGATTTGATAAAGATGCTTTTTACAATCTTTCACTTTTATATAAATTAGGAGTAAAAGAGCAAAAAAATCTCTCTGATATGCTTCCTAAAAAAAGAAAACAAAAAAAAGAGGTAACAAAACAAAATCAGAAAAAAAGTACAAGTAAAAGTGCCTCATCCAAGTCAAATCAAAAAGCTTCACAAAAAAGTAATGGGAGTGGCAAAAACAAAAAAAAGAAAAAACAAAATCAAAATTTACAGCTCACAAAACATAAAAATAAATCAAAATATAAACTGGGTTATAAAGCCTATGAACTTATAAACAAAGGATATACAAATGAAAAACACCCTTGGTAAAATTACTTTATTGACTCTACTCTTTTGTGTGTCACTTTTTGGAAACACCCAATTGGCAACATATAAGCTACAAACCAATAAAAAAAGTGTTCATATAAAAGAGCCTCTCCTTCTTACCTTTACAGCCAAACAAAAAGATCATAATGACAATATGTTTTTTGAATTTACTATACAAAAAAGTCCTAATTATGAGGTAAAACTTCTGCATAAAACTATACACGATAATAGCTTTCACAATACTACAACAATTTTTCAATATGTACTTTTTGCATTAAAAGAAAAAACGTTGCATATAAAATTTAATTTTATTATACGAACAGCCAGTGATAAAGCTGTAAAGCAAAGTTATGTGGACGATCATGATAACAGTGTAGGTATTAGTACTTCAAATACAAAAGTAGTTCTAAAGCCATTAACAATAAAAGTAAAAAAATTGCTACAGCCTGTAGATTTGGTAGGAGATTTTACGCTTCACTCAAAAATAGATACGACACAAATCAATCAATATGGTGCAGTGAATCTTCATTATATACTAAGCGGCACAGGGTACAAAAATTCTCAATTGAATATACTAAACAAAGCTATTAAGAATGTAACAATATTTTCAAAAATCAATGATAATATATCTAAACTTACACAAAGTGGTTTTATCATTAAGACAGAATACATATATGCTATGACATCAAAAAATAACTTTATAATTCCCGCACTCACTTTACATGTATACTCTCCAAGCAAGAATAAATACTATACACTCCAGGCAAAAGAATATGCAATAAAAGTGCAAAAGATAGATACTGCAACATTAATTGACAAAACAGATGCACCTACAACAAAGAGTTTTATAAACATTGAAGCAATAAAAAAGTTTTTTATCTACGCCATGCTCTTTTTAAGTGGATTTTTAGCCGCAAAACTAAGCCAAAAGTCATTCTTTAATAAAAATAAAAAGAGAAAATTTGAAGATATTCAAAATGCAAAAACAGTTAAAGAATTGCTTATGCTCTTAGTAATGCATTATCAAGAGAGAGG
>JALUBM010000259.1 GCA_027044845.1 Sulfurimonas sp. | reverse complement strand
TTGAAATTTCCTTGATAACTGTTTTCTTTAATAGCTTTTTCAAAATAATTATAAAGCGTTTTAATTTGTCTTTGTATTAAATGAGGGAATCTTAAAATGAGAGGACCCTTGACGTCATCTGTACGTATTTGATTGACTATTTCAAGTAAAGACGGCATTGATTTATAATTGAGTTTTATTTCGCCGTCTTCTATAATGAAATTTTTATTTGACCAAATATTGAGACCGAAAGTATTCACGACTTTTCCTATATCTTGAGTTTTTGGTGAAAATCTTCTCTTTTAATCGTGGATTCTGTTTTGTCTTCTAAATTTTTTACCCAGATAGTCCCTTCGTTCATCTCATTCGTTCCTATGACACAGCAGTATTTTGCATTGATTTTATCAGCACTTTTTAAATGGTTTTTTAAATTTTTTGCTTTGTAATCACACATGGCTTTTTCTGTCATTCTTTTTATATGTGTTAAAGAGACAATAGTATCAACGGCATTTTCATCCATAGCACCGAGATAATAGCCTTCTCGTGATTCTTCTGGCATCTTTATAAGTTCTAAAAGTCTCTCAATTCCCATTGCAAAACCAATAGCAGGAGTAGGGCGTCCATCTAAAAATTCTACGAGTCTATCATAGCGTCCCCCGCCAGCGATAGCACTTTGACTTCCAATGTTATCACTTACAAATTCAAAGGCAGTTTTTGAATAATAATCAAGTCCACGGACAAGATTTGTATCTATTTTATAGTTAATTTCATTATCATCAAGTATTTTTTTGAGTTTGTCAAAATCATTCTCACAACCTTTACATAGTGCATTTATAAGCTTTGGAGCATTTTTATATAAAGATTGGCATTTTTCATTTTTACAATCAAGTATGCGTATAGGATTTGTATTTTTTCTACGCTGGCAGTCTTCACATATTTTATCTTCGACACTTTCTATAAATGATATAAGATTTTCTCGATATTGAGGCATACAATTATTATCTCCCAAAGAGTTCAGTTGTAGTCTGTACCCTATACCGAGCTTTTTTAAAATATCTACGACCATCATAATCATTACGGCATCTTCATATACGCTTGCCACACCAAAACTCTCAACACCGAATTGATGAAATTCTCTTAAACGTCCTTTTTGTGGTCTTTCATAGCGAAACATAGGACCATAATAAAAAAATCGGTGAATACCACCTGCTTTATCTAACTTTTTCTGCACAAAAGCACGAACAACACCAGCAGTTCCTTCAGGACGTAGACAAACATCATTTTTACCTTTGTCTATAAATTGATACATCTCTTTGCCAACAATATCGCTACTTTCTCCAACACTGCGTTTAAAAAGTGCTGTTTCCTCCAAAAGAGGGGTCTCTATGTAATGAAAACCGTATTTTTTAGCTACATCTGTTGCTATATCCAAAAAGTATGTAAATCGTTTATATTCATTTTCATCAAGTATATCATTCATACCTCTGAGTGATTTAATCATGTATAGTCCTTTTAATTGTTAATATTACTTAATATCTTTTCTGTTATTTTATTTATAGGTTTAGTTGCATCAATTTCGATAAGTGTTAAACCTAGAAGCTCACTTGCTTTTTTGATGTTTTCTTGAATTTGAAGCAGATATTCACTGCCTCGGAGTTCTATTCCATCAAGCTCTTTTTGTGAAAGTCTAAATTCTAGCTCTTTTTTAGTCAATCGCAGTAAAAATACTTTTTGCGGGTAGATTTTGTTTGTTGCAAAATCATTTAGAAAAACTAAATCTTTTTTATCTACATCTCCCTGAACTAGAGCATATGCAACACCACTTACGGCACTCCTGTCAGATAATATCATTTTATGTAAATTTGGTTCAATTACTTCTTTTACATGTTCCGCACGATCTGCAAGAAAAAGTAGAAATTCTGCTCTTTTATTCTTTGCTCTTGCACTTAATACAAGTTTACGAATCTCTTTGCCTATTTTGGTACCACCTGGCTCTTTTGTAATGATAGCATCAGGAAAATAATTTTTTAAAGCTGAAATTTGTGTACTTTTACCAGCCGTATCAATGCCTTCAATCGCAATATACATTATTTGAGGTTCCCTATAGTTTTTTGTACTTCTTTTGGAAGTAGATGTTCTGTTTTTCCATTAAATTTTAATAAATTTCTCACTATAGAAGAACTAATAAATGCATGTTTGAGTTTAGGCATCAAATATACCGTTTCGATCTCTTCATCAAGAGAGTTGTTTAAATAACCCAACTGCAGTTCATACTCAAAATCACTAACGGCACGAAGTCCACGTATGAGAACACCTGCATCATGTTCATGTGCCAGTTCTATTGTTAGGTTATTAAAACCCACTACACGGACGCCATTTAAATCTTTTACGGCAATTTGTGCCATGTGGATTCTCTGTTTAAGTGTAAACAACGGGTTTTTGTCTTTTGATTCGGCAACGGCAACTACGACTTCATCGAACAAATTTTTTGCACGTTCGATAATGTCAAAATGTCCATTAGTTATAGGATCAAACGTTCCAGGATATAAAGCAATTTTACGACTCTTCAACTTGCCACCTTTTATATAAATTGTTTTTAATACCCAGCAAATCAAACCATTTACCAATAATGAAATTTTCCATATCATCTAAACTCTGTTGCTGTGAATAATACGCCATCACAGGTGGAGCAATGATAATACCGAGTTTAGAGAGTTTGTACATGTTTTGTAAAGCAATGGCAGAAAAGGGCATTTCTCTAGGTGCTAATATAAGTTTTTTTTGCTCTTTTATCATCACAGCAGCACATCGAGTGATTAAATTATCTGCAATTCCACAGGAAATTTTGGCTAATGTATTCATAGAACACGGCACTATAATCATTGCATCAATACCAAAAGAACCAGAAGCAACAGAAGCTGATATGTCATTATTCTTATGTATTGTTACCTCACTCATCTCTTTTGAAAGTACAATTTGAGAATTTTGTGACATTATAAAATGTTTTTCGATAGATTCTGGAAGCAAACGAAGAGTTTTTATACCGAGATTAATACCACTTGCTCCGCTTGTTGCAATGATTATTTTAGTTTTTTTCATTTTACCTCTGCTCTATTTCTTCCAACGATAAGAACTTTTATTCGCTTACCGTTTCTTTGGATAACACTAATAGTTCCGCCCATTCTGCCATTTTGAAGTGCTTTTGCAGAAAAAAATATATCTATTCCTGCATTTTGCAGACTCACATTAACATTTGATCCTCTTCTAACTAAATACAAGCCTATGACATCTCTGAGTGTAAGAACTTTATTGATTTTTAGATTATATTTTGCCTGATATTTGTTTACATGTAACACTTGCAAGGGCATCGCTCTAAATCTATTTAATATTATACTGTTTTTTCGTGTATTTATACTACTGAGTTCACTATCCTTTTTTATAT
>JALUBM010000258.1 GCA_027044845.1 Sulfurimonas sp. | reverse complement strand
TGGATTTTTAGCCGCAAAACTAAGCCAAAAGTCATTCTTTAATAAAAATAAAAAGAGAAAATTTGAAGATATTCAAAATGCAAAAACAGTTAAAGAATTGCTTATGCTCTTAGTAATGCATTATCAGGAGAGAGGTTTAGACACATATATTTCAAAGCTTGAAACAAACGCCAATGATGGACATTCGCTCAATCTTAATAAAATAAAAAAAGATATACTCAATAAACTTATGTAAAAAATTCTACATAAACCTTATCAAGATATTTTTTTGCTTTCTCGGCTTTTTGTATTTTTGGTTCAAAAAGCTCTTGCATTGCAGGATATTTTTCTGAGTACTCTTTATACAAATCACATTTCATATCTATATGACTTTTAAATTGATCTACAACTGCCAACATATCTTCTGGTGTGGCAATCCACTGCATAAAATTTTTGAACATTCTTTCTCGAACATCTATAGCAAAAGATTCATCTAATTCCGCAGCCATACGTTTTAAATCCCATCTTGAAAAGTAAATACCACTCTTAGCAGGAGGTATGATCTCTGCATAAATTGCACGTAAATAATCAGGATAATCTTCATAATCCTCATCTTCAACACAGCTTCCATCAACACAAGCATCTTGCATTGCCTGTTTTTGCATCACTTCAAATTCACTTCTTAATTCATTTAAATCTTTTATATCCATTGCTACTTTCCTATCTTATATATTTTTCAAATATTTCTTTTGCTAAAGCTTCCCCAAGCAAAGTATTATTCTTTTCTAGATATGTCCCAATCAATTTCTCTCCATCTCTCAGAACGAAATCGCATTTATTATAAACTTGTACAAATTCATCGGCTTCATCTAAAAGTTCAACTGCATTTGCTTGATATTCAGGAGCTATATATGCCCCGTTTACATGTGATTTTTTCATATTTGAAAGCGTAAAATAAAAATCGTCTTCACGTATATTCATAGGTATCATCATCGCATCGACATTGTTTGCTTTTATTTCTTTATTGAGCATTACAAACAGTCTATTTGGACTAGCATGTTCAGCAATAAGGCCAAAAAGTTTTGTCTCTTTTTTAATATCATCAGCAGCATTCATCGTATCTATAGTATTCATATGTTCACTCATTTGATCCCCCACAATTCTTTTGCTTCTTCTTCTTCAATTCTACATCTATTACACAGTTTTTCTCCACCCTTATATGCAAAGAAATTCCCGCATTCATCACATCTTTTTATATCAAAATGAACTAAAGTTTCAATTTTTGGCTCAAAAAAGCTTGCAAGAGAAAATGTATTTCTCAATGTTAAAGAGTTTGGTTCACATACATCATGACAACTGTGACACTGAACACAACTAAGTGGATTGAAATTAATCTTACTCCCTCTATGGTCTGAGCTCAGTGCCCCTGTCGGACAGATTCTATAACACATTTGACAATTTGTACATGTAGTTTCATCTAAATCTTTTTGTGAAATAAATGAAATATCTTCTATATCAATTGTATGAAAAACTTCTGGCACTTTTGCGCGTTTCATAGCCATAAGCAATAAACTACGTCTTTGAGGAATATTTTTTTCTTTTATCTTCATTATGTCTTGTGCGGTAACTTTATGTGTTTTTACATTTTTGTCACTGGCATCAACTTCATTTTGCAATTGCTGCTTTATGCTTATGGCAGTTTTAACACCTTCTTTAGAAAGTAATTTACGTCTACTTAAAGCGTCTATTTCTTTTGTAACTTCATAATTTAATTTTTCTACATGTAAAGATTTTTTCTGCACCATTGCTTCTAGGAGAAAATTTACTTCTTCTGCCCTGTTCTTTATAATAGTAAGGTTTGTTTTTGCAATCTCACAATTACTACATGGTCCTATATCTAAAGTAACTTCTTCGGACGATATTAAAGCAATACTTAGTAATTCTTCAACACTTAATGATGCTATACATGGAAAATTTTCATCATTACATGTAAGAACGCTTTCTTCATCTTCTAAAAATTTAAAAACATAATTTATCGGTTTAAAATCATCTAATGTGTATGCAGCCGTTGGACAAACAGCATCACAGCCGCCACACCCAACACATTCACTGGGGGTAAAAGATATAGCGGAGTTTTCCAACTTTATAGTTTCAACAGGACATGCCTCTACACAACTATTACAAATCGCAAATTTATTTGAAGTATGAACACATTTGCTGACATCTAAGGTTAAAAGACTCATACTGGGTAGTTATATCCACTATTTTTTAATTCTGTTAAATATTCAAAATCACTCATTATAAATTCTAAAGCCAAATCAGCGGCATCAAAATAAAATGCAGTACCTGCTTCACTTTTGACATTCAATAGATACATCGGCATCCACTCTAAAATATGATCTTTCATAAATCCATATTGAAGCTGTGAAAGTTGTTTTGCCATTTCCATATTATCATCTTCTAATGCTTTAAGCTCTGCTTTGCACAATTCATACATAAATTCTAACTCAACACCTATATGATCAGATGCCATTACACGAGCTTTATCTAGCTCAACTTTAAATTCAAAAGCATTAAAAATTGCTTGCACTGGATTATCCCCGCCAGTCTCCAACATCTGATCTTCTCGCATATAAAAAGATTCGTAAGGAATTAAATGAAGTAAAAAAAGGTTAGTAAAATCAACATTCAAATAGCGTTCTATCAAATCTTTTGAACTATGTTCTTTTCTTCTTTTCCAATCTTTAAATGTTGGAAAAAAAGAGAGTATATTTTCATCTTCTTCTATTGATTTTAATAGCCCTTCATCAATTTCACCTATCATAATTCTTGAAATGAGTGCATATATATTTATTCTTGCAATCTGCTCTTGTTTTAAATCATTATTCATAAACAATGTACCTTATTGGAAATTTTCTCTTAGAAGTATAGTAAAGCCACACTTGAAGTGGGCTTTAACTTTGTTGTTAAACGTCTTTAATATTAAACTCGTAAGCTTTTTGGCTTGGTTTTACTGGACGTTTAATGTGATATGGACGACGTAATTTATCTGCCGCTGTTAATGGACGAGTTAATTGATCTCTCCACGCTTTGTAAACTTTGAAGTTACTTTCATAATCTACATAAATATTACCTATTTTTTCATCAGCTCCAGCCTTAGAAAGAATAACTTTTTGATGCCAACCATGATTTCCCGCAATAGGGTCTGGATGACAAGGTGCTACAGCATTTTGCCATGCACCACTAAGTCCATTCCACCAAATATCTTCAAGATCTTTATTATACTCTTTAAATTGCCATGCTTTATGAGGATGAATACCCTCGGTAGTTGTCATAGTTCCAATTTTTCCATCATTAGTCATAGAAACTTTTGGAGAGCCTAAACTCATAATACCAAGTGTATGCTCAAATCCAGGGATTTTTACAGAGTCTTGTAATTTCCAGCGACCAGCATGGTGTGAACATGCAAGTACACCTGGACGAGTTGCTTCAGTCGGTACAGCCATAGCAATAAAATAACCACTTTTAATACCCGTTAAAGTATCTTGAATCTGAACTTTTACAGCATCACCACGTTTAATACCAAGTTTCTCAGCATCTTTCGTATAAATCCAAATAGGATTGTGATTTTGTGAAATTTCCATTAAATGCTTAGAATTCACAGAACGTGTATGAATATTATATGGCAGACGATAAATTGTATTTAATGCAAATTCATTATCACCTTTCATATGTTTATGATGTACTTGTGTTACAAGATGAATCATTTTTTCACTCTCTGCATCATTTTTTGGATAAATAGGCACCGCATACTCAGGCCATTTCCACTCATCTGCCAACCACTCAGAAAAGAACTCAAGTTTTTTACTTAATGTATGAAAACCTTCATGAAGTTTACCATCAACATCAACACCAATAGATTTTTTGAAATTACCATCATCTACCCACAATGCACCAAATTCATCTTTAGTTACTTCATTTTTAGCATATTTATGCCCATGTGCATGGTAATATGTTCCATCAAATTCAAGTTCTTCTTCTTGAGGCTTATACACATCAGTTTTCTCAGTCCAAGCACCGTGATCTCTCATATAGCTATAGATTGGATACTCTTCACCTTTATAAAGTTTCGTTGCCTCTGCTTTTAGTTTTGGCAACAATTTAAATGCTTCATCAAAGTACTCAGGTACTGTTACACAACGAGACGGATCTTTTTTACTTGCCCAGTATTTTGCAATACCAAGAGAACCATCAGGATCCACATGATGCATAATCAGATTTGGCCAAAACTCACTCTCTTCCCAAACTTCACCCAGACCAAATTTCATGTGTGCTTCTAGTGTGGCACGCGTTGGATCTTTTGGTTTCCAACCAGATTTTTCAGCAGCAACACGAAGTACCGCTTGACGGAATTCAATACGTTGTTCTGGTTTAGATGGAGTTGACTGTTGATCATTTCTCTCACCAGCAAGTCCAACAGGAAGTACATAATCACAATACCAGTTTGTCTCAGACCATGTTGGAGACAAGTTAAATGTTAATTCAAACTTATCTTCACGCTTCAGTGCTTCCATCCATCTAAATCCATCTGGATTAATCCAAAGTGGATTGTGCATTCTTGGAACATATACAGCCATAGACTTAGGAATCTTCAGACCTTTTTTTGTCCACTTTTTATGCCATTCATCATCCATCATAATTTGTGGTAACATAAATCCCATCTCATATGTTGCTATTGGATATTCAGGTGGCCAAGCAAGTTCATTCCATGCATCAGTTTTTGGAGGGTGAACACCAGCTACTGTAGCTTTGTCACCTTTACCAGCAACTGAAATCTCATGCCAATGGTGCATACCAACGCCACCAATATCTCCACGCATTGCTCCAACAAGGGCAAGAGGCAAGAAGCCAGCACGAGTATTCATCCAACCACCACGGTGTCCAATTGCTCCTGCACGCCAAAGGTAAGAAGCTATTTTAGCACCTGCTGGAACAAAAAGTTCCCATAATTCGTCAAGTTTATATTCCATACCTTCAAGACGACACTCTTTGACAACAAATTCTTTTGTATATGGGGCATAAAGCTCTTTAGCTAACTCAATAAACGACTCATAAGAATCATCTTTTGGCATTTTAGAAATATAACCATAACCAATCATCTTCTGAAGATAATCTTTATTTGCCATCAATCTATCCCAGTTCATCCAGTTTTTTACATATTCATGTTTTACTATATCTGAACCGTCTTTTTTCTTTTCATTTAAAATACGATTTGCTAAATAAAGATAAAGAGCCGCTTCTGTTCCTGGCCAAGTAGGAATCCATAAATCTGCCATACCAGCAGAGTTAGACATACGAGGGTCAATAACAACCATTTTGGCACCGCGTTTACGAGCATCAGCAATATATCCTGCTGATTGTTGAAAATAGTGACCTGCATCTGCAGCATGAGATGATTGTAAAAAAATCAAATCTGCATTTGCCCAATCTGGTGAATTTCTATCATCATTTGCCCATTGAATTGTACCCTCACGAGCACCTGCAGAACAAATATTTGTATGTGAATCATATCCATCAATACCTAAAGATTGTGGTACACGAGGACCAAAACCATTTTCATTTGGACGACCAACATGGTACATAATAGATTTCTTAGAAATCTCATCCCCAACTTTTAGAGTATCGTGCATTTTCTTACCGATTACAGCCATTGCTTCATCCCAAGTTACACGAACCCATTTTCCTTCACCACGCTTAGAACCAGGAGCTCTTTTAATTGGAAAAGGAATACGATCTGGATCATACATTTGAGATGTTACAGCATACCCTTTTGCACAGTTACGACCACGAGAACCTGTATGCAATGGATTACCCATATATTTACGTACAGTAAGTACTCCTTTATCAAAATCGTTCTTGTTAACCCATGCAGTTAGACCACAACCAGCTTCACAGTTTGAACAAACTGTAGGCACGATTGTATAATCATTCACTTGAATTCCATCTGGATTTTCAGCACTTCTTACACCATGACGCTCAATACCACCACGTTTCCAATCTGTTCCGTCTAATTCTTTAAAACTATCCCATTCAGATTGATCAGGATAAAATGACAGCGTTTTAGGCGTATTTGTAAATTTACTATCTGTTACAGACTCTGCCTTTGCATCAGTTGCAAATACACCCTTTGCTATAGCTACACCAGCAACACTAAATGCAGCACCTTTTAAAAATGTTCTTCTACTTTGTAAATACATTTATACTCTCTCCTTAACTCAATGGTAATAATTGTGGAATAACAAGCCATACATGTTTTACTACCCACAGACCTACGATTGCTAAAATAGCCGCAAGACTTAAAAGACTGTTACTTTTGCTAACTCTTGAAAGAGCAACGAGCAACATTGGTAAGAGATATGCAACCCATTGTCCTATCCAGAACATAGTAGCATACTCACCATCACCTTTTACATGTGCTAAAATCGCTGTTACTTCTTCTGATTTCATTCCACCGAAGATATATTCTGACATGTAAATTATAAATGCCAATAAAGCACTTAAACCTAAAATTGCTCCGAAAAATTGTTTTGTTTCATCACTAAGTTTTGAACCACCAAGCAAAATAATAGCTGCTGAACCAGAAAGAGTTGCTGCTAAAATCATTTGCACTGATTCTGTTGACATTTGCCACAATTCGCGTGCACTTGCCTCTGCCATAATACCAGCAGTATAAAGTGTAACAGGAATAGCAAGAAGTGTTATCCAAAATAAAAGCTTATCAAATGACTCTGTTTTCTTTTGGAATCCTAAAATAATCATCAAAAATTCTAAACCAACAAATATTGTTGCCATCCATGCACCGACTGTAATAGCTGATGTCCAATGAGGATAGAAAAATATATGCCACATTCTAAATGGTTGATGTAAATCAGCCAAAGTAAACAATAAGAATACATTCATAAATATAAATGAAACTATAAGGGTTGAAGTTCTCAATCCTTTCATTTCACCTGAATTTTTTCTAAGTAATAAGAAAAGCATAAAAATTAAACCTGTACCTATACTTTTCGCCCACATATTCATTGTAACAAACCAGCCCCAAAATACGTCTGGTAACGGTACGTCCAAAGTCACTACTGCTTGTGTTGCAGCTAAAGATTCATGTATCATTCGTGGTGCCCTCCTAAAGGAAGTGTTGTAATTTTATCAAATAAGTTATACCCTTCAATTCTTTGTGATGCAAGAGGATTAAGGTTTACTTCTCCAGCTCCAACATAAAAGTGATGAGGATTTGTACCCTTCTCAGGTTTACGTACTCGCACATCTCTATGATCTTGAATATATTTAGAAATATTTGAAGTTGGATCATCTAAATCACCAAAGATATTCGCTTCAACAGGACATGCAACAACACAAGCTGGCATCATACTTGATGCAATACGATGTGCACAATATGTACATTTATCTGCTGTTTGTGTCTCTGGGTCAATATAAATTGCACCATAAGGACAAGCCATAACACAACCAGCACAACCAATACATCTTTCTTTATCAATATTTACAATACCATTTTCAATATAATGAAGAGCCGATACTGGACAAATTCTCTCACATGGTGCATTTTCACAATGATTACATCTAAGAGGAGTAAATGTTCTCTTAGTCTCTGGAAATGTTCCCACATCAACATACTTAACACGAAGTCTCCATGTACTAAGTGGAACTTCATTCTCCACTTTACATGCGATCTCACAACCTTTACAACCCATACATAGGTGTAAATCAACTAGGAAACCTAATTGCATATATTCTCCTTTGGCCAATCACGGCTTAATTAAGATTTATAACTACGATTTATTAACATTAAAAGAAGCCCTTATGCACGGCATGTTGAGCTTTTTTTACTACAACAATATTAGCTAAGTTAGCTTAAATAGGTTATAAAAGAGTGATAAGAATTTGATTATTTTTGAAATATGTGTATTTTAGAATTATTTATATTTTTAATACTTATAATTACTATAAATATTAAAAATACTTATAGCAATTTTAGCACAATTTTTATTTCATACGAACAAGGACAGATGCTTCATGTGCAGTTAAGCCTTCAGTATTTGCAATAAGTGCACACTCTTTTCCGATTTTATTTATAGCATTTTTACTAAATGAAATGATAGAACTTTTTTTCATAAAATTCTCAACACTTAAGGGAGAATAAAATTTTGCTGTTCCTCCTGTTGGTAAAGTATGATTTGGTCCAGCAACATAATCACCTATAGCTTCTGGAGTGTTATGCCCTAAAAATATAGCTCCTGCATGTTTAATATAAGGCAAAAGTTCAAAAGGACTCACAGTAGCCACTTCAAGATGTTCAGGTGCTATTTTATTCATAAGCACTATGGCTTCATCCATATCTTTTGCAACAATGATAGCCCCTCGTTCGTCAATAGATTTTCTTGCAATCTCTTGACGAGGAAGTTTTAAAAGCCAATTTTCTATCTCTATTTTTACTGCATCTGCCAATTTTTGTGAAGATGTAATTAAAATAGAACTTGCCATTTCATCATGTTCTGCCTGAGAAAGTAAATCTATCGCTAAATGATTTGCATTTGCACTTTCATCTGCTAAAACACCAATTTCACTTGGTCCTGCTATCATATCTATATTTACTTCACCAAAAACCATTTTCTTAGCAGTTGCTACAAAAATATTTCCCGGACCTGTTATGACATCTACTTTAGGAATTGTTTCTGTTCCGTAAGCCATAGCAGCGATTGCAGAGGCACCACCTACTTTATATACTTCACTAACACCACATAAATGACACGCAGCAAGTAATAACTCATTTGGCTCATTATCGGGAGTAGGCGTACAGATTACAATCTGTTCCACACCTGCAACCTGTGCGGGAATAACATTCATAAGTAATGAAGAGGGATAAGCCGCTTTCCCACCAGGAATATAAAGTCCAGCACTATCAACAGCTGTCACTTTTTGTCCTAAAATAGTTCCATTATTTTCAGTGTCAAACCATGATTTTGGTTTTTGCTTTTCATGATAAGCTTTAATTCTATCATAAGCAAGATGCAAAGAAGCTTTTAACTTTTCATCTATGTTTTCATACGCCTGTGCCATTAAATCTGTTGAAATTTTCAAATCAGAATCTGAAGCAGGTCTCCATTTGTCAAATTTAGAAATATGTTCTTTGAGTGCAGAGTTACCATTATTTTTAATTTCATCTATGATACCACCAACAATACCACTCACATGAGCTATATCCATCTTCCCACGAGTTAAAAGTTCATCAAATTTTTGACTAAAATCGCTATCAATTGATTTTACAAATATCATTTTTTCATTACTCTCTTTTTAGATTTATCAAAATCTGTTTTTACAGTAGCCAATGCACCCATAAAGTTAGGTGCTTGAACATACCCCAATAAAGGTTGATACATTGGACTTCCATCAGGGAGCAAGAACCAAATACCTGGAAGTCCAGGAGTATGCTGTGCAAGAACAGTAGGAATATAATCGTGCTGATCTGTCCATGAACGAATAGCTATAAAATCTCTATTTGCTGCTTTTATTACTTTTGGATTATGAAATGTTGTTCTATCTAAAAGAAGACAATATTTACAAGAGTGACTAGAGATAATAAACATAACAGGTTTATGCTCTTTTTTTGCTTGTGCTATTCCACTTTCATAATCTTTTGCCCAGTGGATTCCGTCTGCCATCAGCATTGTTGTGAACAATAATGCCATTATTAATACTATTTTACGCATATTTTTTTACCTTTTTTAAAATTTCTTTTGCACATATCTCAGGATTTTTATTTGTCACATCTATAATTATATCTGCAAGTTCCAAATATCCTGAACGTCTTTCATTATAAAGCTCTTTTGCTTCTTTTAAATTTTTAAGAAGTGGTCTCTTCTTTAATTTTTTTTCCGCATTAGGATGCTCTTTAATTCTTTTCATAATTGCTTCAAAAGGAGAATCTAACAGTATAATTGTACCTATTTTTTTTAAATTTTCCTGCATATAAAATCCACCGCCAGTAGAGATAAGCGTATCATGCACACTTTTTTCCAACCATTTTGCGACATGTTTTTCTAATTTACGAAAATATTTTTCACCTTCTTTTTCAAATATCATCTTAATCTTTCTGTTTTCCATACTCTCTATAAGGTCATCGGTATCTATGGCAATATAATCAGAATTTCTAACAATTTCTCTGGCTACACTCCCTTTACCTACACCCATAAAACCTATCAATACAATGTTTTTCATTTACCATCCCATGTAGTTTTACTTCTTTGGACATGATTCTATCATACTTCATATAAAAGTATACTAAGTACTTATTGTAAACCCATTTATCAACTATTGGTATAATAGCCTCTTTAAAAAAATCAATAGTAGGTTTATCATGAAAAATAAAAAATTTATCACCTTAGGATTTGCATCTGTTGCCACGTCAATAGCACTTATGTTTTCTTCTTCTTTGTTCGCACAAAGTTCTCTAAAAGATGCACAAGTTTCACGACTTCAAGCTTTAGAAAAGTTTACAAAAGTTGTTAGTATAGTACAGCAGTATGATGTTGATAAAATCACTATCAATGAACTCATAAATAAAGCACTTGATGGCATGATGAAAAATCTTGATGCCCATTCAAATTATTTAACACAAAAAGACTACAAACGATTAACGGTACAAACCAATGGAGAGTTTGGTGGTCTTGGAATCACAGTAGGTATGAAAGAAGGTGCACTTACTGTTATTGCACCTATTGATGGTACTCCCGCAGATAAAGCAGGGCTAAAGTCTGGTGATATAATTTTAAAAATTGATGACAAATCAACAATCGGTATGACTATTGATGAAGCAGTATCATTAATGCGTGGTAAAGTTGGCGAACCTATAAATCTATTCATTGTGAGAAAAGGAGAAATTAAACCACTTGCTATACATATTGTTCGAGGTATCATTACCATTGAATCAGTACATGCAAAAGTCATTAATAAAAACATACTCTATCTCCGAATTGCTAGTTTTGATAAGAAAGTCGTAAAAGACGTTACAAAAGAGATTAAAAAAAGAAAAGCTACTACAAAAGGAATTATTTTGGATTTACGAAACAATCCAGGAGGTTTACTTGACCAAGCCGTAGGTTTAGTTGATACTTTTGTTAATAAAGGTATTATAGTTTCGCAAAAAGGACGCCGTAAAGAAGAAACAAAAACATATATGGCACATAGAGCTAATACACTTACAAAAGTTCCTTTAGTTGTTTTAGTTAACGGAGGAAGTGCAAGTGCAAGTGAAATCGTCAGTGGTGCCTTGCAAGACCATAAACGAGCAGTATTAGTTGGTGAAAATACTTTTGGAAAAGGAAGCGTACAAGTTGTACTGCCAATTACAAAAACTGAAGCTATTAAACTCACTATTGCACGATATTATCTTCCAAGCGGAAGAACCATTCAAGCAGTCGGTGTCAAACCTGACATAAAAGTACTTCCAGGTGAACTTAAAACTTACAAAAATGAATTTGCTATTAAAGAAGCCGATTTAAAAGCACATCTCAAAAAAGAACTTGCAAAAGTTGATGGAAAAAAAGCAAAAATTAAAGAAGATAAAAAAGATAAAAAAGATATAATTACACCAAAAATGCTAGATAAAGATCTTCAACTTAAAGAAGGTGTTGATATTATCAAAGCTCTTATCATTACAAAAGGATAAAAAGTCAATGGAAAAAAGGGATTTACTTTACGAAGGCAAGGCAAAAAAATTATTTTTAACAGAAGATGAAAACTTGGTTATTTCTGAGTTTAAAGATGATTTAACAGCGTTTAATGGTGAAAAAAAGTCAAGTGAAGCAGGTAAAGGTGCACTAAACAATAAAATTTCAACGGAGTTATTTAAGCTTTTAGAAGAAAACGGTATTCCGACTCACTTTGTTAAAATGTTAGATGACAACCATATGCTTCATAAAAAAGTTGATGTTATTATGATTGAAGTTATTGTTCGTAATATTGCCACAGGAAGTCTTACTCGTAATCTTGGTATTGAAGATGGAACAGTATTACCTTTTACTCTAGTAGAGTTTGATTATAAAGATGATGCACTCGGTGACCCTAAGCTTAATGATCAGCATGCTCTTATTCTTGGACTTGTTGATTTTCAAGATGAGCTTGACAAGCTTCGTCGTATGGCAAGACAAATCAATGATATACTCAAGCCTTATTTTGCACAAAAAGGTCTTAATCTAGTTGATTTTAAACTTGAATTTGGAAAAGACAAAGACGGAAACATCATTCTTATTGATGAAATTTCACCAGACAATTGTCGTTTCTGGGATATAAAAAGTGGTGAAAAAATGGATAAAGACAGATTTCGTCAAGGACTTGGCGGATTAACAGTAGCCTACGAGCAAGTATTAAATAGAATTTTAGGAAAGTAGCAGAATGAAAGCAATAGTAAATGTATTTTTAAAAGCAGGTGTATTAGACTCTCAAGGAAAAGCTGTGCATCATGCACTTAATTCACTTAAGTTTGACAATGTAGAAGATGTTCGTATCGGAAAACAAATTGTTTTACAACTCAATGGAACAGATAAAGCAAAAGCAATGAGTGATGTTACAAAAATGTGTGAAGAACTTTTGGCAAATACAGTCATTGAAGATTATACAATAGAGCTTATATAATGAAAATTTCAATTTTACAATTTCCTGGAACAAACTGTGAATATGATACGCAGTATGCTTTTGAAAAACTTGGTGCTATAACTCAAATTATATGGCATAAATCTACTACTATTCCAGAAGATACAGATTTATTAGTCATTGCAGGAGGATTTTCATACGGTGATTATCTTAGAAGTGGTGCTATTGCAAAATTTTCTCCCGTAATGTCTGCCATTAATACCTATGCGAACAATGGAGGAAAAGTATTGGGGATATGCAATGGTTTTCAAGTTTTGACAGAAGCAAGACTCCTCCCTGGTGCACTTAAACGTAACAAAGGGCTACACTTTATCTCAAAATATCATTATTTAAAAGTAGAAAATAATGAAAATGTTTTTTTAGAAAAATTAAATACTGGTGATGTCATCAATATTCCTATTGCTCACCATGACGGGAATTACTATATAGATGACGCAGGCTTAAAAGAACTTGAAGTAAATGGACAAATTCTTCTGAAATATACGGATGCAAACGGTGAAATAAAAAATCCTAATGGCAGTGTTGCAAGTATTGCAGGTGTTTGCAATAAAGAAAAAAATATTTTCGGTCTTATGCCACATCCTGAGCGTGCAATAGAGACTCTTTTAGGCAGTGATGACGGAATAAAAATGCTCCAAGGTTTTTTAGCGTCGTGATAAAAGCACTTTTATTTACTCTCATTTTTATCTCCTCACTTTTTGCAGGTAAAGTGATTTATATCAGTTATGATGAAATTCCCCAAAGAGTAATTAAAGGTGAAATTTTTCCTGTTACATATAAAACATTATCAACCGTAAAAAACTTTGACGATGTTTTATATGAATTTTCTAACCATAATGGATTAGAAATACTTGATAAATCTCCTCAGCGTGTGCAAAAAGGAAAGTATTATTATGACACTTTTCATATGCAAGCGATACAAAATAAAGCGAGAATCCCCGATGTAGAAGCTTTTTTGATGGCACCAAATGACTATAATGCTACAGTGCTTAAAGGTTCTAAACTCAATGTTATTGCACTTAATCCCAGTAAAAACTTTTCAAATATTATTGCAAATAATTTTACACTTAAAGAGTATAAGACAACTGTTTATGATAATACCCATAACATAGTTATTTTTATTGCTTCCGCACAAAACTGCGATATAAATAAAATGCACTTCAACAATGTTTATAAGCAAGGGATAGAGTCGACATCAGGCAATTACACCGATGCAAAAATCACCTATTTTCTTATTATAAACAAAAAAATAGAAAATTTCTCTTTTTCTTACTTTAATTTATTGAAAAACGATTACACATCTGTAACAATTCCTATCATAGTCAATGATGATAGCGTTACAACACAAAGTGATCTGCGTCCCAGAGACCAGTCTCATGATACAATTAAAATGTATATAGCCGCTGCTATTGCATTCCTTGGTTTTATCATCATTCTGATACGACGTAAAACTTTTTATCTGACTTTTATTATTATACCGTTGATTTATATTATATATCTCGCAATACCACAACAAAAGGTATGTATTAAGCAAGGAACAAAAATTCGTTTACTGCCCGTAGAAAATGGTACAATATTTGAAACTACACAAACGCAATACCATTTAATAGAAGAAGGCAAAGTACAAAACTTTATAAAAGTAAAACTAACAAACAATAAAATAGGCTGGGTAAAAGATGAAGATACTTGCTCATATTAGTTGGGCGTATGCCACATTCATAATATTTACAGGATTAACTTTCTCAATAATAATGTATCCAATTTTACCCCGTCCTTATGCCAGAAAAACAGCGGCATGGTTCATAAAACTCACAACATTTTTTTCTACCAAGATTAAAGGGAAAGAAGACCCTGATGCACAAATGTTTCTTATTAATCATCAAAGCGATTTGGACATTGGAGTTATGGAAACAATAACCAATAAAGATATTACATGGGTTGCAAAAAAAGCACTCTTTGAAATCCCTTTTTTTGGGCTTGCTATGAGTATGCCTGAAGATATAGAGGTAGAAAGAGAAAGTAAAACATCTTTAATCAAGCTGTTGCGTGCTGCAAAAGATAGACTTAAGAAAAAAAGAGTCATTACAATTTTTCCTGAAGGCACTCGTTCAAGAGGTGATAAAATGCTCCCCTTTAAATCTGGGGCAAAAGTTATAGCAGACCAATATAAGCTCAAGGTACAGCCTGTAGTTTTGATAGAAACTGCAAAATGTTATGATATTAAACGTTTTTATTATGTACCGAGAAATATAAAAGTTATATTTTTAGACTCATTTATTGCAGATAAAAGTAACCCAAACTGGTTAAAAGATTTAAGAATAAAAATGCAAAAAACATACGACAAAGAACTTAAAGGAGAAATAT
>JALUBM010000257.1 GCA_027044845.1 Sulfurimonas sp. | reverse complement strand
ACACTTGCTATCGCAGGTTGTCCTGGAGCATTTAAATCAAACATAGTTAAACGACCTGAACGGCTGATTCCGTAAGCATAACGAGGGATTCGTTTGTTTGTTACTGTAACATGCATTGCATATCCAGCTTCATGACGAGATAAAACTTTTCCTGTTGTAGAGTCAATAAAATCAAGTAAAGAAGCATCTCTTTCTGTTGCAAACATAATGTCTTTATCACTCTTAACATCTACAGGATTTGGATATTTTGAGTATAGAGCTTTGCGATCTGCAAGCTTTTTCCATGTTTTATGTACACCTTCTAAAGTAAGCTTTAGTGTGACAGTATTTTTCCAATCTTTTAGCCAATGAACCATACCTGCAGCATCATCTTTTGTGAAAGTTGACTTCCAAGATGGCATGGCTGTACCAGCTCTTCCTACTAAAATTGTTTCAACAAGACTATGATTTTCTTTTTTCTTCAGTGCTTTTGGTCTTAAGTCAGCACCAACGCCACCTTGATGAATTGGACCATGACATCCTGCACACTGTTGTGTGTAGACTTTGGCAAAATTCATATGAGATGTACCTGCAAATAGTCCTGAACTAACTACAGCTAATGCTGCAACTGATGTAACTAATTTATTTAGTTTCATTTTATTTCTCCTTTTAAAATATGATTAGGTATGACTCTACAAGGAGTCAATACCAACTAATTTTCGTTTTCTAAACGCTTTTTCTCCTGAAAATAAATCCAAATCATTGGAAGTATAATCACTGTATGTAGAAAAATTGTTAATGTTAACGGACCTTGGTTGAGCCAGCCAAAAAAGCTAGGCACAACATCTGTAAATGGTTCAAACATTGTATCTCCTTATCTTTCGTGTACTGGATTTTTTCCAGTAGTGAGTAAATCTTTTGCTAAGATGATGAAACCTGTAAATATAAGAATACCCATTATAAGCCTCCAATCCATCGCTTGTGTAAACCACATACCGCTTTGACCATCAAAATATGCTGCCCAAGTCGCACCCATTTGTGCACGAGAGACGATTACTTGAACATATCCAGCAATTGTGAGTGCAACAGTCATTCCCATCATGCCGCCAGTAATTAAACTTACAGCCCAAATAGAAGCTTTTGTATTTTTCATTACTTTAATGCCATTTGTACCTTGAACAGCTATATAGAACATTCCTATAAGAATAGTTGCATATGCTCCAAAGAATGCTAAGTGACCGTGTGCTGAAGTAAACTGTGTACCATGAGTATAAAGATTTATTTGTGGTAATGTGTGAAAAAATCCCCATACACCAGCACCTAAAAAGTTTCCAAAGGCATTCAATACAAACCATGTAAATGCAGGTTTATTATTGATAACCGAATGGGTGTTTCCTTTTTCTTCTTCTGATCCTTGAGTTTTACCCCAGTCATACAGAACATGTACAAACATAGCTACAAGTGGTAAAGGTTCTAGTGCTGAAAATAGAGCACCAATTTCCCACCAGTATTCAGGTGTTCCAATCCAGAAATAGTGATGTCCTAGTCCAAGAATACCTGAACCAAAGAGCATTGCTACCTCAATCCATAACCACATTTCAACAACTTGACGATGTGCCCCTATCATTTTGATAAGCCCATAAGCAGCAATCGCACCTACGAAAACCTCCCAAGTAGCTTCAACCCATAAGTGGATTACCCACCACCACCAGTATTGATCAACTGAAATGTTGTCTGTAAAGAACATACCAGCTAAGTAAAGACCAGCAAATGCAATCATATCTGCCATTAGAACAGTTACTATTCCAGTTTGTCTGCCTTTCATCCCTGTTAAGAAAAGATTTCCAACAAATCCAAGAGCAACAACAACGATACCCCAGTCAGCCCATCGAGGTGCTTCAATATATTCACGACCTTCTGTAATAAGCCAAATAGTTGTAGCATCTGCTTTTCCTACTTGAACAAATAAAAAAACTAGAACAACAACAACAATGGCTGCTGCAAAAATCCAAAATAGTAACTTACCTATTTTGATTCCAATGGTTTCAATACCTGTTTCATCTGGTAATAACCAATAAACAGAACCAAACATTGCAAATACCATCCATACTACAAGTGCATTAATATGTAACATTCTTGCAATAGAAAAGTCGAGTATCTCATAAAGAAAACCTGGCATTACATATTGAATTGCCGCTACTAAACCAAAAAGTAATTGAGCACCAAAAAGAATAGCTGCAAAAGTAAAATACCACGTAGCTAACTGTTTTGATTCACTCCCAGTACCTGTCAAATATTTACTTGCCATGGACTGCTCCTTTTATTTTTCCAAAGTTTCTAGGGAAACCATTTGTGTCAATAGATGACATATGTTTTAAAAATGCAACCAAACCTTTAGCTTCTTTTGCTGTAATACCAAGATTTGGCATCATACGCGCATGTGTCGGGTATTGGTCTGGATGTTGTAAGAATTCAGCCATAGCCTCTTCTTTTGTATTTTTTCCAGTTAATGCTTGCATCGCACCATTTGGTCCCCATGCAGGGTCTAACCATGCTTTTGTTAAGTCTGGTGCATAGTATGCGCCATTTCCTAAAAGTGTATGACAATCCATACAGTTTTTTGCTTGTGAGCCTAATTTTCCTAAGTGAAGTAAAGCTCTCGCTTCTTTTTCGGAGTAATCATCACGACCAAAAAACTTCTCTTTTTCTTGAAACAGCGAATTACCCTTTCCATCATTTCCACCTATGATTGGTACTTCATGACCACGTTTAGGACTCATTTCATACGTAATCTTGTAATTAATAACAGTAGGTCCTGGAACCCTTTTTGTCACCTTGTTTTGTAAATCTTGATCATTTCCCATAGCAATTTGTGTTGACGTATCAAACGTTAACCAAATTAAAAGAATTGATGCAAAACCTGTAACCCACGTTGCTGTTCTTTTCCAGAAACGATTGTCACTCCATACAGATTTATTAGCCACTGTATCCTCCTATAAAATTATTGTCAAAATTATATATTGATATCAATGTTCATTCTCTTCATGAACTTGATGTTGCATATAATAAACGGCAAACGGAAGTAAAAATAGTCCGATTGCAGCGACAACTAAAGCTTTTGCAGTAAATTCCCCAACATGCATTAAACTTCCCATTAAATATAAACAATAGGCAGTTAATAGCCAAAACATGTATGCAAAAAGCATAGCCCATGGTTTTAGTAGTTTCACTTTTACTGCAGTATATATACCTACATAAAATCCTCCAAAAACTAACACAAGTGCTGAAGAGGCAAATATAGGTAGAAAATCATTCAATGCTATCTCTGGTCTAATCACAGATGGATCTATCATTTTGCTCTCCTTGAACTTTGTTAGTACTTTAGAATCATTTGTATTCTAGTCTTTTCTCAAAGTAATAAAATTGATTTACATCAATTTTAGTAGTTAAAGTAAAGATTTTATCTTAAATTTATAATA
>JALUBM010000256.1 GCA_027044845.1 Sulfurimonas sp. | reverse complement strand
CCACTCCCTTGGAGGCATATTTTCATGAGACTTTTTAAATGCTTCACTTTGTGTATAAGCCATAAAACTTTTCATATCTTCCCAAATAGTTTCAATGATAAAAGTATTATTTTCACCTGTCATTGGGTTTGATTGAGGAGCCAATAAATTCATTGCACTACATCCAGCTTGGTCTTGGATATTATGTTTTTTAACTGCTTCTTTTAAATGAGCAGTGTACTCTTCTCTAAATTCTTCTTTAACTGGAAATTTTGTGAAAACTGTAACCATGGTAAATCCTTATAATATATGTTTTGAAATAGAACTATAAATGTTCTTGCAAATTATAGCATCTATTTTTAATAAATTGGATAATCATTTTTGAAAAGAGGTTTAACCAAAAGAAATGAGCTTCAATAAATTTGATAAAAAAAGAGTACAAAAATTATTTACTCTTTTTAAAAAAATTATAATAAAAGTCTTTTATAAATCGGGTTTTTGTTCTGCTTATAACTAAATTTCCACCTGCAATTTCACCACTTGTTACAGTTGTTCCTGCTGCTATCATAACATCATTTTTTATGGTTATAGGTGCTATAAGTTGAGAATCACTGCCAATAAATACATTTTTGCCAATAACAGTTTTATACTTATTTATACCGTCGTAGTTACATGTAATAGTTCCTGCCCCAATATTTGTACCTTCATTTATCTCAGCATCACCCAAATAACTTAAATGACCTGCTTTGACACCTTTGAGTGTTGATTTTTTGACTTCGACAAAGTTTCCTATATGGGTATCTTCTATGTGGCTTAGCGGTCGTAAATGTGCCATCGGTCCGCAATTGGAATTTTTTATAAAACTCTCTTCCACTACACTTCCTGCTTTTATTTGAGAATTTATAATTCTACTCTTTCCTGTAATGCGACAGCCATTTTGAACTTCACATTCTCCCTCAAATACAACATCCTCTTCAATATATATAGTAGAAGGAAGTTGCATACTGACACCTGCATTCATCCATTTTGTACGAATTCGATTTTGCATAATCTCTTCGGCATCAGCAAGGTCTTTTTTGGAGTTAACACCTTTAAATTGTTTTTCATCTACAAGTAAAGGGACTATACTAGATTCTTCTTCATTTGCCATAGCTATAATATCGGTAAGATAGTATTCTTGTTGGGCGTTATCATTAGATAAATCAGGAATATATTGCTCTAAAATTACTTTTGAAAAGGCATATACTCCTGCATTGACAGTTGTAACATTAAGCTCCGCATCATCAGCATCTTTTTGTTCTACAATGTATTCAACATGATTATTTCGTATAATAACGCGACCATATCCATTTGGATTTTTAAGATCAAAAATACTCATAATAATATCTGCTTTAAGCTCTAAAAAGCCTTTGAGTGCATCGGCTGTAATAAGTGGCATATCACCGTTTAAAACAAGTATTTTGTCATATTTTGCCTCTACTTGCATCATAGCACCACCAGTTCCAGGAAAATTTTGTGTATCTTGTACTACAAAAGTAATATCATTAAAATGTTTTCCTATCTCTTGAATAACAGCATCTTTTTGATGAGCAACAACCACAGTAATATCATCTGAAATTTTATGAGACTCTCTGATGATGTGATAGAGCATGGGTTTTCCACTGATGTTGTGCAAAACTTTTGCTTTTAATGATTTCATTCGGCTGCCTTTTCCTGCCGCTAAAATTACAATAGAGATATTTTCTTTTTTCATTTGTACTCTTTTTTATGGTGATTTGAAATAATATCTAATGTTACCATCATTTAATTATAAAGTGTATAATTTCAAACTTATTTATATTTGTTCTAATAGACTTCTTGCAAGAAGTTTAATAGAATACTTTCATGTAAATAAAATATTTTATATAAAAAGAAGAAATTACTCTTGAAAAACATTACACAAACAAAACTTATTATATATGTTAGTATATTTTTTATGCTATTTGACAATTACAGCTTTTTTCACAATGTCTTAGCTGTTTATCCTCTTACTTTACACAATATTGGTTTTCTAATTTCTCTTGCTGTAATTCTTGTCTTTTTAATGGTATTTTTACTTGGTTTATTTGGCTATAAATATACACTCAAACCAATTCTTATTACTTTGTTATTAGTTTCATCATTGACCAGTTATTTTATGAATAGTTACCATACGGTGATTGATGCAAGCATGATTAGAAATGCCTTGCAAACAAATATACATGAATCTATGGATTTATTTACATTAAAATTATTGGTTTATTTTATCTTTTTAGGTATTCTGCCTTCAATTTTTGTATATAAGGCAAAAATTAAATATAGACCATTCAAGCAAGAATTATTTGCACGATTAAAGTTTATTGGACTTTCACTTCTTGTAATTATTGCAACATTCTTTATATTTAGTAAATTTTACACATCATTTTTAAGAGAACATAAGCCTTTGCGTTATACGACAAACCCTGCTTATTGGATTTATTCCATTGGAAAGTACATTAGTTTAACATTTAATGATGGTAAACTTATTGTAAAACCTATAGGACTTGATGCAAAAATAGTCAATGACGATAACCGAAGTAAACTTGTAATTATGGTTGTTGGTGAAGCTGCACGTGCAGATCATTTTAGTTTAAATGGCTATAAAAAAGAGACAAATCCATTGCTTTGTGAAGATAATATTGTAGATTTTCCAAATTTTTACTCTTGTGGAACGGCTACTGCACAATCTGTACCTTGCATGTTCTCAAAATACAATAAATCAGATTATAGTTATAAAAAAGGTATAAGTACAGAAAATGTTCTTGATATTTTAAAACATACACATGATGTAGCTATTTTATGGAGAGACAACAACTCAGACTCTAAAGGTGTTGCATTGCGTGTACCGTATGAAGATTATAAAATTCCAAAAAACAATACTATTTGTGAAGATGGTGAATGTAGAGATATAGGAATGCTTGTAGGACTTGATAAATTTATAAAGAAAAATAAAGGCAAAAATATTTTAATTGTTTTACATCAAATGGGAAATCATGGTCCTGCATATTATAAACGTTATCCAAAAGCATTTGAAAAATTCAAGCCTATATGTAAAACGAATCAACTTGAAGATTGTACACAACAAGAAATCGCTAATTCTTATGATAATGCTATTCTTTATACCGATTATTTTTTAGATCAAACTATTAAATTTCTGAAACCTTATGGTAAAAAATATGATACTGCTATGATATATATGAGTGATCATGGAGAAAGCTTGGGTGAGGATGGTGTTTACCTTCATGGGTTGCCTTATTTTATGGCACCAAATGCTCAAATACATATAGGGTCAATTATGTGGTTTGGAAAACATATGGCGAAAGAGATAGATGAAAAAGATTTAAGAAAAAGAAGAAATGAAAGATATACACAAGACGACTTATTTCATACGCTTTTAGGTATTTTTAACGTTAGAACAAAAGAATATAATAAAAAGA
>JALUBM010000255.1 GCA_027044845.1 Sulfurimonas sp. | reverse complement strand
ATTTTTTAATTTTTCGACACATAAATGGATTCTTTTTTGGGGGGAACAGCCTTATAAATTTATATTTTATGATGGCATTAAAAAATTATTAATTACTTTTGCCGTAAGTCTATTGCTTGCACTTATATTTTTTAGAAAAACAAAAATAGTGAATGACTATAAAAGAGGCATAATTATAGTTGTCTTATCAGCTATTTTTGTCCCATTTATTGCAAGTTTTATAAAGGGACAGACGAATATGCCTTGTCCAAAAGATGAAGTAAGATATGGTGGTTTGTACCCAAGAATAGCAGTATGGCAAAGCTACACATCAGAGTTTAAACTACATCATCATAAAAATAAATGCTGGCCAGCAGGACATGCAAGCGGTGGTTTTGCACTTTTGAGCTTAATATTTTTATTTCACAAAAGAAAAAGTAAGATACTAGCAGGAACCATTGCTATGGGTGTTGGCTGGAGTATGGGACTTTATAAAATGATTATAGGTGACCATTTCCTGAGCCATACTGTGATCACTATGATTCTTGCCTGGCTTATTATTTTACTCATTGCAAAGATAGTAAATAAAATTTACTCTTTAAGATAATTGTGCTATTATAATGTAATAATAAATTTTTGTTAAGGTTTTTGGATGGATTTAGGTACGGTCATTGGTATTGTTTTAATTATGGCTCTTTTACTTGGAGCTATGACAATGGGTGTTGGTATCGGTGCATATATTGACATTCCTTCTGTCTTGATTGTTGTCGGTGGTAGTATTGGGGCTTTGATGATTTCCTTTAAACCAGCTCAGATGAAAAAGTTTGCAAAAGTATTTATGAAAGCCATAAAACCTGGTGAAGAAGATATTAACGAACTTATAAAAAAACTGGTAGAATTTGCAACAAAAGCAAGAAAAGACGGTATTTTGGCTTTAGAAAGTGAAGTTAATAATGAAGAAAATGAATTTTTAAAAAAAGGGCTTTCAATGGCGATTGATGGTAGTGAACCTGATACAATTCGTGATTTACTTGAAATTGACATGGAACAGACCAGTACACGGCATAAGATTTATGCATCTATTTTTAACCAATGGGCAGGACTTGCAGGAGCCATGGGTATGATTGGAACTTTGGTCGGTTTGGTTGCTATGCTTTTAAATATGGCAGACCCTTCAGCTATCGGTCCTTCTATGGCAGTTGCCCTTCTTACAACAATGTACGGAGCCATGATTGGAAATATATTTGGAACACCAATTTCTAATATACTAGGTATTAGGAATGATGAAGAGACCATGCTTAAAGAGATGATACTTGAAGGTATTATGTCTATTCAGTCTGGTGATGCACCTAGAGTTCTTGAAGCAAAATTACTTGCATATTTAGCACCTGCTGATCGTGTGAGTCAATTTGAATAATGGATAAAAATAATGGCTAAAGATAAATGTCCTGAGTGTGAAGAGTGTCTTCCAGCATGGCTGGCGGCATTTGGAGATTTAATGTCTCTACTTTTATGCTTTTTCGTTTTACTTCTTTCGATGTCAAGTATGGATGCAAAAAAGGTATCAGAAGCTATTGGTTCACTTTCTGGAGCCATGAGTGTTCTTGAAGGTGGAACTCAAACTGAAATTTCTCCAAAAAGAATGCTTGAAGCGACACCGATTGATTCTCAAGATGAGACAAGTCAAACAGTAAATAGAATTAAACAAGCTGCTGGTGATGCTAATGAAATGATGGAAAAAACACAATCTCCTGTAATTACTGTAAAAGAAGCACAAGATGGTTTCGTTATAAAACTTCCAGCTACGCTTTTATTTAAACCTGGAAGTGCCACAATAGAAAATCAAGATGCTCTATTATTTTTAAAACGTATAACTATGATTATACAAGAACTACCTAATGATATGCAAGTAGATGTACAGGGATATACCGATGATAGAGGACCAGGAGCCAATAGTCTTTATAAAGACAATTGGGAACTTTCAACGGCACGTGCTTTATCGGTACTACATGAACTCGTTTTAGATGGAGTGAATCCAGCACGTATGAGTGCTACAGGTTTTTCTCAGTATCAGCCAATAGCAACAAATGCAACGGCAATCGGAAGAGAAAAAAATAGAAGAGTTGAATTGCATTTTTATGGCAAGAAAAATGATGAATCTGCAAATGTAAAGAGTTCAATTTTAGATAAAACAGCTGAGAAAAAATGATAAAAGTTTTTTTATTACTTTTAGCACTGAGCGATTTATTATTCGGTGCACAAAGTCCAGTCATACCTACCCTTAATTTAAATCTTTCTGCACCAGATACTCCACAGCAATTAGTTTCTTCATTAAATGTATTAGTTATCTTAACATTACTTTTTTTAGCACCTTCTATGGTTCTTGTAATGACAACGTTTACTCGTTTTGTAATCGTATTTGGATTCTTACGTCAAGCACTTGGAACACAGCAAGTACCACCTACGCAACTTCTTGTAATGTTGGCAATGATTCTTACATTCTTTGTGATGGAACCTGTAGGAATAAAGGCTTATAATCAAGGGATAAAACCCTATATTGCAAAAAAAATTGGCTATGAAGAAGCTTTTACGAAAACAACTTTACCTTTTAAAAATTTTATGATTAGAAATACTAGAGAAAAGGATTTGGCACTTTTTTTGCGTATACGAAAAATGCCAAATCCAAAAAGTGTAGCTGCTGTTCCTTTATCTATCGTAATTCCAGCATTTATTATTAGTGAAATGAAAACTGCATTTGAAATAGGTTTTTTACTTTTTTTACCATTTTTAGTTATAGATATGGTTGTGGCATCTATTTTGATGTCGATGGGTATGATGATGCTGCCCCCAGTTATGATTTCTCTGCCTTTTAAAATACTTGTATTTGTATTGATTGACGGTTGGAATTTACTCATAGGTAATTTAATCTCTTCTATAAAATAAGGATATAAATTGGATTGTAAATATTTTGGCAAATGTGGTGCCTGTAGAGTTTATAAAGATGGTTATGAAGCACAGCTTAATCAGAAGATACAAATGAATAAAGAACGATTTTCTTCTTATTTTAAGGGAGAAATCTCTGTATATAAATCTTTAGATGTACATTATCGTGCAAGAAGTGAATTTAAAATTTGGCATATTAATGAAAATATATCGTATGCTATGAATCATATTGATAAAAAAGGAGTGGTGCTTATAGATGAATGCCCTCAAGTCAATGAGTATATTGCAGTACTTATGCCTAAACTTCTTAAAGCTGTAAAAGAACAAGATATCGGTTTTAAACTCTTTGGTGCTGATTTTTTAAGTTCAAGTAGTGGAGAAATTGTTGTTTCCTTGTTATACCATAGAAAACTTGATGCATCATGGCAACAAAAAGCAGTAAAAATAGCTACTAATTTAGGCATATCCATTATCGGTAGATCTCGGAAACAAAAAGTTGTTATCGGACAGGATTATGTCACAGAGAAATTACATGTAAACCATAAAATGTATAAGTTTAAATATATAGAAAACAG
>JALUBM010000254.1 GCA_027044845.1 Sulfurimonas sp. | reverse complement strand
TATCAATAGTTGCACCGTGTTACAATGAAGAAGCGGTTATAGATATTTTTTTAGAAAAAATATTTTATATTTTACAAAAGTTGGAGAGGTCTTTTGAAATCGTTTTTGTAAATGATGGGAGTAAAGATGACACACTTGAAATTTTAAAAGCAAAATCACAGGAATATACTGAAGTGAGGGTGCTGAATCTTTCTCGAAACTTTGGAAAAGAAGCGGCTATGACAGCTGGTATTGATGCAGCTAGAGGTGATGTTGTTGTCCCCATTGATGTTGATTTGCAAGACCCTCCCGAGCTTATTTTGGACTTTGTTAAAAAATATGATGAGGGTTATGATGTTGTTGTTGGAAAAAGAGCTGATAGAACAACAGATACAACAGCAAAACGTGTGAGTGCAGAGCTTTTTTATAAAATGCACAATAAAATTTCAGATATCGAGATTCCGCATAATGTCGGTGATTATAGATTGATGTCTCGCAGAGTGGTTGAAGAGTTGAAAAAGCTTCCTGAAACACAGCGTTTTATGAAAGGTATTTTTGCTTGGCTTGGATTTAAAACAGCAGTAGTTGAGTATAAAAGAGAGAGTAGAGTCGCAGGTGAGACAAGTTTTAACGGCTGGAAATTATGGAATTTTGCTCTTGATGGAATTACAAGTTTTTCTACAGCACCTATTAGAGTTTGGCTTTATATTGGTATGATTTTAGCTTTTATTTCCTTCTTGTATGGTTCTTGGATTATTCTAAAAACACTTATTTTCGGTGTTGATGCTCCTGGATATGCTTCTATAATTACAATTGTACTCTTTTTAGGTGGTATTCAGTTGATGGGTATAGGAATACTAGGCGAATATATTGGTAGAATTTATATAGAATCAAAAAATAGACCAGTTTATATAGTAGAAGATGAATATTAAAAGTCATATAATTCAATTGGCAAAATATGGCTTTTTTGGGCTAATTGCAACGCTTGTGCATCTTTTTACGGCATTGGTACTTCTCTATTTTTTTACGGCTTCTGTATTTGTTGCTAATACTTTTGCATTTTTTACGGCATTTGTATTTTCTTATATATTTCAAACTTTATATGTTTTTAACACGACCTTTCATTTTAAAAAATTTATTAAATTCTTTTTAGTTCAGTATGGAACATTTCTTTTCTCTTATCTGCTTTCAGAAATTTTTCCTATCCAAAATGGTTATTTACATACGCTTCTTATTGTTGCTATAATGCCGCTAATAACTTTTGTTATTCATAAATTTTGGACTTTTAAAGAAGTGTAGGAGTATTTTTGTATTTAGAAAAAAGATTTCATTTTATTCAGTTTTCTCTCTTAATCTTAGGATTATTATTATCTCTCTTTTATGCACAGCATCAAATACTTACAGGTGACCAGATGCAAATGCTTTACAAAGGTTACATGGGTGCATATAAAAATGTATGGATAAACTACGGAAATGCAGCAAGTGCTGTTGGAAATGTCCCTGGGAGTATGATTTCTTACGTAGTGGCACTGCCAATCATGATGTATAATTCACCGATGTCTCCAATGCTCTTTTTGATGTTTTTACATCTTTTGTCCTATTTTATTTTAGACAATGTTATAAAAGATATATATAAAATAGATGCTCGCCTCATTTTTTTAGTGCTTTACTGGCTTAATCCATGGTTTTTGTTTGAAAATATTTTATACAATCCTTCTTACCTCTTTTTCTTCTCTGCTTTGCATATTTGGAGTGCTTACAAACAGCGTGACAAAAGCTCATTTGTGTATTCTTTTTTACATGTAGTCTCAATCGGTTTGGCACTGCAGTTTCATTACTCTTGGATAATTTTGTCTTTTATCTCACTCTATCTTTTGTATAGAAAAATGGTAAAAGTGAATTGGTATGGTGTGTTTTTTGGAGCAGTTATTATTGGCATTTCTTTAGTTCCTTACATAGAAGCCGTGATGCAAAACAGTGCCATAGCACATCACGCAGATGATACGGGAAGATACATAGGCTGGGGTGGTGTGCATGTTTATCCAGTACTAAAATCTTTTATTTATTGGCTGCGATACGGCTCTTTTTTCTTTCCAAATAAACTTATTGCAAGTGCACATTTTGATTGGCTTGGAGCTTCGCATATAGTACAAACTCTCTTTGTGTATGGATACAAGGCAATAGTCTTCACTGTCGGTGCTTTTACCATTTACATCTCTTATAAAGCGAATCGATATTTTTACAGCCTTATAAAAGGAAAAATATTTACAAGAGAAGAAGTAATTGCCACAAAACAAGAATGGCTACTTTTGTATGTATTTGGTGCGATTATTGGTGTCTTTATCAGCTCTATTTTATCACCGATAATTTTTAGCTACTGGCATCTTATAATTGTATTTCCTTTTGCAATTATTCCTGTTGTTATTTATCTTAAAGATAAAGAGCAAAAATATTTACCAAAAGCTTTAGTGTTGATTGTTATTTATTTTATTTTTATCAATATTATGGGTGCAGTTGATAGTCGAAAATATTCAATACATACAAATTATGTTCAAGATACAAAAGTGTATATACAAAAGACTATAGTAAATCCTGAGTGATTTTTGCCACTTCTTGTGCTGAGAGATTTTCTACATCTATTGTTTTATTTTTTTCTCCCAAAGCGCCATAAACATCCATATTTGTTTTATTGAAAAGGGCTAGAACTTTTGCACCTGAAGCGACTGCAAGATGCATGGGGCCAGTGTCTGCACTGACATATAAGTCGCAGGCTTTAAAAAATGCGCCAAGTGTTCTTAAGTCTTTATTTGAATACTCTAAAACTTTGTTATTGAGTTTTTGGGGAATATCAGGAGAAAGAATATCAATTAAAATGATATTTTTGTCGATTTTAAGCACTTCATCTATCCATTCGCTCCACCACGTATCAGAGATTTTCTTATCAAATCTTGCATTTCTAAAGAGTGCTATCACTTTGTTATCGCTTGTAATGTTGTTTACATGTAAGAGTGCTTTTAAATCATTTTGTGCTTTATTTATTTCATTTTGTGTGAGTTTTATATCTAAACTCGGTTGTTTTTTAGGAAAATCAATTTTGAAAAACCGTAAAAATTCTACACTTTCTAGTCCCATATGTTTGTAAATTTTTAAGCCGCGTTCTTGTACATGCGTAAAATTTGCCCAGAGTTTATCACTTGAAAAGCTGACTTTGTACTTTGCTTTTATGAGTGCTGTTACAATTTGGGCACTGGTTGAACCACCCGACATATTTATAGCGACGTCATAATTTTTTGTTCTTGTTTTTTGAATGTAGGTAAACATTTCAAGAGGATGCAAAAGCAGTTTTCTGGGAATATCTATGACTTTATCTACATTTGGCATGGGTTCTAGTATTTTACCTGCAAGTCGCATACCTACAATGATGTCTATTTTTGCCTCAGGTATATTTTTTTGCAGTTCATTCATAAGCGGTGTTAAAAAGATGAGGTTTCCAATGCGGTAATTTGGTCTGATAATGAGGATGTTTCTTATC
>JALUBM010000253.1 GCA_027044845.1 Sulfurimonas sp. | reverse complement strand
GCAATATATCTTTTGCCTGAATCATATCTTTGTCTCCTCGACCTGATAAGTTGACTATAATGAGTTTATCTTTTATATTTTTCATTTTTTTCAAGTATGCTATCGCATGAGAACTTTCAAATGCAGGAATAATACCCTCTTTTTGTGAAAGCCAGACAAAAGCATCTAAAGCTTCTTGGTCAGTTACATTGTCATAAGAGATTGATTTATTCTCTTTATGAAATGCATGTTCAGGTCCGATACCTGGGTAATCAAGCCCCGCACTGATAGAGTGTGCTTCAAGTATTTGCCCGTCTTCATCTTGTAGTAAATAGCTCATCTGCCCATGAAGCACACCAGGGCGTCCTTTTTCTAAAGAACAGCCGTGCTTATTTGTTTCAATACCTAGTCCACCAGCTTCGATACCGATACATTGTACATCTTTATCCTCCAAAAAGTGTTGGAATGTACCTATGGCATTGCTACCACCACCTATGCAGGCTATAACATAATCAGGTAATCTATTCTCTTTTTCTAAAATCTGGGCTCTTGCTTCCCAACCGATAATCGCTTGAAAATCTCGTACCATCATAGGGTAGGGATGAGGACCTGCTACAGTTCCTATAATGTAAAAAGTATCTCTTGCGTTTGTAACCCAGTGGCGGATGGCATCGTTCATGGCATCTTTTAATGTTTTGCTGCCACTTTGTACACTATGCACCTTTGCACCCAAAAGTTTCATCCGAAATACATTTAGTTCTTGTCTTCCTACATCTTTTGCACCCATAAAAATTTCACATTCTAAGCCTAAAAGTGCGGCTATTGTCGCTGTTGCTACGCCATGCTGTCCTGCACCTGTTTCAGCGATTACTTTTTTATATCCAAGCCTTTTTGCCATTAAACCTTGTGCTATTACATTGTTAATCTTGTGTGCACCTGTATGATTTAAGTCTTCACGTTTAAGATAAACTTTTGCACCAATTTCTTTGGAAATATTTTCAGCATAAAAAAGAGGACTCGGACGACCTACATAATCTTTTAAATAGTAATCGACCTCTTTCCAAAAATCTTCATCAAAACGAATAGCTTCATATTCTTTTTTAAGTTGAAGCAAAGCTGGCATTAATGTCTCAGGAACATAACGACCGCCAAAAATCCCGAAATGTCCATTTTCATCAGGGTCATATTTTGAAGGAGTGGGGATATACATGATTAATTAACCTCTATCACTGAATAAACATCAGTTTTTTCTTGTAATTTTTCTATACCGTCTAAGAATGAAAGTCCTATAATAAAACAGCACTCGATACATCTAGCACCTGTTCTGTTTACAAGTGTTGCTGCCGCATTCGCGGTACCACCTGTTGCTATTAAATCATCAATTACTAGTACTCTTGCACCTTTTTTTTCTCCAAAAGCATCAATATGCACTTCTATCTCATCTGTACCATATTCAAGTGCATATGTTTCACTAATTGTAGTATAAGGAAGTTTCCCTTTTTTACGAATAGGGACAAATCCAAGACTAAGCATTTGTGCAAGTGCAGCTCCAAATATAAAACCACGAGCGTCAATACCAGCAATATAGTCTAAGTGATACTCTTTATATCTTTGGTATAAATGGTTCATTAAAATACCATATGCCTCTTTATTATTTAACAAAGTAGTAATATCTTTAAAAACAATGCCAGATTTTGGAAAATCTTTTATATCTCTTATTGAATTTTCTACGATTTGCTTTTCAGTGTTACTGAGTGTTGTCATTATTATCCTTTATAAAAGTGCATCAATGCGACTTTCTAATGCATTGATTTTCGCATTGAGTCTGTCTACTTCTTGTCTATGTTTTGAGTTTCTTTGTTTTAAAACTTTTAACTCATTACGGAGCTTTGTTAGTTCTTCGCTTAATATGTCAACATTTCCAAGTGCACGT
The DNA here is from genome assembly GCA_027044845.1 of Sulfurimonas sp. Lineage (GTDB taxonomy): Bacteria > Campylobacterota > Campylobacteria > Campylobacterales > Sulfurimonadaceae > Sulfurimonas. The sequence continues at coordinate 1,604 of JALUBM010000253.1, read as the reverse complement.
TGGAGTTGGATTTGGTACTTTCGTATCAGAATTTCCGCTTCTTGAAGCGTTAATTTCATCAAATCATTACTTCTTTGTTCTTTGTTTGTAATACTTTTAAAGTAAAACATTTTTACAAACAGGAAGATAGAAACAAGAGAAAGTATTGTTAAAAGTGACCATTCCCAAAACATGAGATTTCCTTTATTTTTTAATCAATTTCGATTTTTCTTACTCTTTGTATATGACGACCGCCTTCAAAACCACTCGAAATCCATGCGTCAATGATAGATTCTGCAACACCTCTCCCGATTATACGTTCACCAAAACATAAAATATTTGCATCATTATGTCCACGTGCCACTATAGCCGTATAAGCATCGTGGCAAAGTGCTGCACGAATACCATGATGCTTGTTTGCAGTCATACTCATACCGATACCGCTGCCACAGATTAAAATACCTTGTGTTTCTTCATTTTCTAAAACGGCAGCAGCAACTTTATGTGCATAGTCAGGATAATCAACTCTCTCTTTTGTAAATGGACCGAAATCATGAACTTCATGTCCTTTGGCCTTTAAAAGTTCGACTGTCCAGTTTTTTAATTCTAGACCTGCATGGTCTGTACCTATATAAAATTTCATCTTTTTTCCTTATGATAATAGTAAATGTATAATGGCTTGTACAGGCATAAAAAGTACATATTGATTTAACGGTGTCATTAAAATTATAAGTACAATAATAATCCCATATCGGTCATATTTGTAATAAAACTCTGCAATAGAGTTTATTTTATATTTTAACGCAAGATGCATTAAAAAATGTCCACCGTCAAATTGTGGAATCGGCAGCAGATTAAATACACCTAAAACAATGTTGATAATAAGCAGTTGATACATAAATATATATAAAAATATATAAAAAAATGAGTCAGCTGTTGTCGGTGTATGCATAGCTGTTAATGCTATTGCTGCAATTGCTCCCATCGTAAAATTATAAACTATACCGGCTAAATCAACCTGCATTGCGGCATTATAGCCGCCTCGACTGATAACTGTAAAAGTATTGATAGGAACCGGTTTTGCCCAGCCAAACAGGATTCCGCTGTCTGAACCAAGAAGCATAGGTAAAAAGTACATAGTAGCGGGGACAATAATAGTTCCGACCAAATCTACATGTGATATCGGGTTAATTGTCAAACGACCTGCATTTTTAGCCGTCATATCGCCGTACATGTAAGCTACCCAGCCATGCATGATTTCATGTCCGATAATTGCAATAGCAAGAGCAATAACAGCAGCAACTATTTTTAGTATATCAAGTAATTCCATAATACTTTTTGTCCTGTTCTTTTCTCTCTTTTATCGCTTTTTGCAAGTGTTCTAGTTTTTCTAAATCTGCAGGAGTTTTTCCAATTCTGTCCCATCTTATTTTATAAAATATGCTATTACTAGCATTTTGATCCTTTCTCGATGGAATACTAATACTAAAATACACAAACCATGGAGTTCCTTCAATATTGTCATATGGAACACTGCCCCAAAATCGGCTGTCGTTTGAGTGGTCACGGTTATCACCCATCATAAAATAATTATTTTTTTCAACTTTTTTATAAAAACCATTAAA
>JALUBM010000252.1 GCA_027044845.1 Sulfurimonas sp. | reverse complement strand
ATTATATATAATCTCAGATAAAACTTTATACTTCTTGCAAAACTCCTATAAATCTCAGACAGGAATTTAGAAAGAAGTCTATTATAATAAGGCGAAAAATTGTTAAAATCAAACACAGCGATACAAACACAAGAAAAGGGTTACAGCCCTTATGAAGAGATAGATAAAGAGCAATTACAACATGATATAGATGCAATCAAAAAAACTATAAAAGTCACACAAGAAGATTTTCAACATCTTCTAAAATTAGAAAAATGGGGAAAATTTGCAAGCTATGCAGGCTTTGGTCTCATTGCACTGATTACAATTTTAAACAGCTTTAATTCAGGAATCTCCCTATTTGATTTTTGGTTCTTTGGCATCATTGGAGCATTCCTTGTAGGGGTAGGAAATGTTGCACGTTGGTCAAATATTACCCATCCTATCTTGCACGGTGCTTATGATAAAGTTCCTAACATTCCATATCGCTACACAAAAGCAGGCTATGCAGTGGGAAAACGCAGATACATCGACTGGCTTGACTGGATAAAACCTGATGCATGGGCTTATGAACACAATATTATGCACCATTATCATCTTGGTGAGCTTGATGACCCAGACAATGTAGAAAAGAATCTTGAATGGCTCCATGAGAAAAAAATTCCAATGTGGATGAAGTATGCTGTTATCTACATCTTTGCATTTTTTTGGAAAATTCTCTACTATGCACCAAATACACTTCGCATTTTAAAGAACAAAGATGCTAAGGTACAAAAACTACGTGAAACACAGCATCTGGAATACTCTCCTTTCACAAAAAGTGGACGTGAACTTTGGATTGAATATTATCTGCCTTATGGACTTTTTCAATTTTTATTTTTACCACTTCTCTTTCTTCCGTTTGGTTGGTCGGCAGTAGGCACTGCATTTGGCTTTTTAGTGCTTGGTGAAACATTTGCCAATTTACACTCTTTTTTAGTCATTGTGCCAAATCATTCGGCAGAAGATATTTATCAGTTTGAGACTGCACACAAATCACAAGGAGAATACTACCTACGACAGATTATGGGAAGTGTAAACTACAACACAGGAACAGACTTCATTGACTTCTTACATGGTTTTTTAAACTACCAGATAGAGCATCATCTCTTCCCAAATATGCCACACTCTTACTACCAAAAAATGCAGCCTATTGTAAAAGAAATATGCAAAAAGCACAATTTAGAATATCGTCAGGAATCTGTTTTTAAAAGAATTTTAATGACACTTGATTTGATGGTAGGAAAAACAAAGGTGTTACGAGTAGAGGGAATCTAAAGGAAAAGGTTGTTTATAAGGTAAAGCCCCTAAGAGGCTTTACTTTTGAACAAGGGAGAAAATGAAATTTGAAATTTATATCTTAGATTAGAAATCTATCTGTGCAGTTAACATGTAAGCAGTTCCATTTGATGTAGAACTTCCTGTAGCACTTCCATAATGATTATTATCATCGTCATTGATTGTAGTATTTGCAACCCACTCAATATTTTTATTTTGTTTCCAAGCTACACCAAATATCTCTGTTTTTCTTGTGTACTCTTCTGCACCTGCAGCAGCATCTGGAGTCCAGTTATCATATTTAGCAAACGCTTTATATTGATGTTCATTTCCTATACGACCTTCAACATTGAAAGAGTAACCGTCACCTGCACCTTTAGATACTTCGCCAGCAGCGTCAGCAGTATTTGTTGAAGTTACATATTGACCAGAAACAAGGAATGACGGCATATTGAAAACTGTATGAAAACCATAGAATTTCAAGTCATCATTCTCAGTAGTTCCTTGTGCAGTTGCGTTATAATGTTTTTGGTTTAACTGACCAAAGAAAGAAGCATCAAGATATGTGTTTTTCTCAGGATGTCCATGTGTACCAAGTAAATGACCTGTAAATCTCCACTCTAAACTCATACCATTTGAGTTTTGTGCTCCATGATAGCCTTCACCATTAAATATGCCAATGTCAGAATCAAAGAATTTTGTTCTTGTTTTTGCCATAACACCATAATCAGCAGAAGAACTTAAGTGTGCAGAATTTTTATTTTCGATTAAAATTTCTGAAACACTTCTATATAACCAAGAATTATGCTCTTCATAATCATGCCAAGGACGATGAGCCAAACCAATTTCTAAACTCGTTGCAGGAAGTACTTCATTTAAGTTTAAATAAGCATATTTTGCTCTTACTGCTAAAGAGTTTGTATCAAAACTAGAATCGTTTTTCAAGTCAAAAGTAACACGATAGTAAGATTTAGGATCATCTAAAAGATACGCTTTTACTTGCAAATACCCTCGACGGATTTGGAAAGATTGATCACTCTCTGGTGTTGTTCCTAAATAATCATCAAAATTAGTATATTTATACCCGATAAATGCTTGACCAGAAAATTTTAATTTATCTGCGTGAGAAAATACTGAAGTTGAAGTTTTAATTGCTGTACGGCCTTGACCAGCTTGTGTAAAAACTTGACCATTTGCATCTTGATATAATTTTGTAACTCCTGCGTTTGCGGCAACTGAACTTAGAGTTAAAGCAGCTAAAGCTGATAAAACGATTTTTTTCATTGTTTGAATTCCTTTTTTGTTTGTTGGATGGAAGTATAAACTTACTTGATTACAAGAAGGTTACAAATACCAATCCTCACTAAAAAAGAAATTTTAAGAGTAATGACACTATTGTAAAATACATACAATTATAGTTAAGCACTTATTTCTAAAAAGGTTTGCTAATAGAGACCCATTATTTCAAATTGTACATACCAGATAATAATAGAAACGATATAGCCTACCAAAATAGTCCACGCATGTTTCATATGTGAACCAAAGGTATAAATACCTCGAAGTTTTCCCATAACACCAACGCCAGCAGCAGAACCAAAGCTAATAAGACTACCACCAACACCTGCTGTCATAGTCACCAACATCCATTGTGCAGTATCCATTTGAGGAGAAGCTTTTAGAATAGCACTCATAACAGGTACATTGTCAACAATTGACGACAAAAATCCAACACTCACATTTGCAGCAGTCGGACCGACTAAATCGTATAAATGATGTACATATTGTAAAAAACCTAGAAAGTGTAAAGCACCGACTGCAGACAAAATACCAAAGAAGAAAAGAAGTGTATCATTCTCGACTTTTTCCATATTTACATAAATATTAAAGCTGTTTTTGCCTTTCCTTTTGAGATGAAATGAATACAATTTTAAAATTGCCAAACCAAACATCATGCCCCACATTGCTGGAAAATGAAAAAACGTATGCCCAAGTACAGCAATCACAATAGTAAGTACTCCTAAATAAACAACTGCTAGTCCCCCATCAAGAACAACAGGCTTCTTTTCTATTGCCCCATCAAACGGTGGCTCGCCTGCCGGAACCGATAAAGAAAGTAAAAATGCCGTAATACCCCAGCCAACTACAGAAGCTGGAAAAAGATAAAGAAAATCTACAAATTCACCCTTACCCGCTGTCCAAGACATCAATGTTGTAATATCACCAAACGGAGACCAAGCACCACCAGCATTTGCAGCGACTACTATATTTATTGCACCTGGTACTAAAAAGGCAAGATTTTTCTTATCAATTGTAAAAAGTACCGTTGAAAGGATGAGTGCCGTTGTCAAGTTGTCTGCAACTGGAGAGATGAAAAATGCCAAAAATCCAGTCAGCCAAAAGAGTTTTTTATAAGTATAGCCTTTTGAAACAAGTTTATACTTCATTAAATCAAACACACCACGTTCTAAAAGAGTTTCGATAAATGTCATAGCCACAAGCAAGAAAAAGAAAATCTCAGATATTTCAAGAATCAAATGTTCCAATTCATCATGAACAGCGTCAGGATTTAACCCATTTATAGCATAATAAACACCAATAAGCATAAACATAAATGTCCCAGCAAAGAGTGCAGGTTTTGATTTATTTATCTCATATTTTTCTTCCGTTGCGATAAAATAATACGCTATCACAAAGACAGCCAAACTGACCCATCCTACCCATGTCGTCGCAAGATTTATTGCTTCATGTTCCATTTAATTCTCCTCTTGTATTGTGTGAACCCCTATAGATTCACTCCTGTTTAATGCAGATATAACTATCTCTTTTGCCGTTAATAAACGGAATTTTAATAGTTTACCAATTTTTTCATTTAAAAGTGCATTAATTGTTAGCAAAGCATCATTTAACCCATTTTTTGTTCGGACTATAGAAACATTTTCCCACATTATTCGTCTAAGTTGATCTTTTTTTACTTTATCGTCTTTAAAGCTCATTACCTCATCTTCAAGTACAAACTCTTTACAAATTTTTTCTGTATCTATATTTTTTAGTATATTTTCAGTCGCCTTTTTTGCGAATACTAAGCCTTCAAGAAGTGAATTTGAAGCTAATCTATTTGCACCATGTACTCTTGTTGATGCTACTTCACCAACAGCATACAAATTTTTTACATGAGGCACTTTTGCATCTAAATCAGTTCTTATTCCACCTATAGCATAATGAAAAGCTGGTGAAATCGGCACTCTTTGAGAAGGGACATTAAATCCTAATTCTCTTAAACTTTTATATATATTTGGAAATCTATGCTTGAAATACTCTTCATCAAAATTTTCACAATTCAAATAAATATGCATTCCCGTCTTTTTTTTATATTTGTATATCGCTTTACTGACAATGTCGCGTGAAGCAAGTTCTCCTCGTTCATCATAATCAAAAAGAAATCTTCTTCCCGATTCATCTTCAATAGTCGCACCTTCTCCTCGAAGAGCCTCTGTTAAAAGCATTTTTTGAGCATTATTTGAGTTTACAAATACTGTCGGATGAAATTGTAGCATTTCCATTCTATCAAGCTCAATACCTTTCATAACGCACAATCCCTGCATATCGGCACTGATACACGGTGCATTTGTATGATACTCATATAGTGACCCTACACCACCACTGGCAATAATGACATTTTTTGCGTAAATATTTCTTCGTTTTCTATTTTCAAGTACCGTCACACCAAAACATTCACCCTCTTGTATCAGTAAGTCCACCACTCGTGCATCACTCAGCATAGCATGAGCATTTTGTTCTAATAAAAAGTGATGCAGATATCTTCCCGTTGCATCACCTCCCGCATGTAAAATCCGTTCACATGAATGTGCTGCTTCTTTTGTATAAAGCAACTCTCCAGCTTCATTCGTATCAAAATGGAAACCGTGGCGTATTAAATCATCAATTGCTTTACGGGAATTTTTACTCAAGACATCCACAGCTTTTTCATCACATAGTCCATCACCCGCTGTAAGTGTATCTTTTATATGAAAAGGTATATCATTCTTATCTCGTGCAAGTGCTACACCGCCTTGTGCATAAAAGGTATTGCACTTAAAAGTCTCACGCTTGTTGATAATAAGTACTTTTTTATCCGAAGGAATATTCATACTCGAATAAAGTCCCCCAACACCTGCACCTATTATGATTACGTCATATTCTATCATCATGGAGTACAACTTTCATTTGTATCATTGTTAAATTCTCTCTTTTTAATAATAAACTTCACATTTTTATCACTTTTAGGTGCCTCTTTTTCATAATATGGTGGTGCTTTATAACCACATCCACTGACACTTAATAAAAAGCTTGCTATAATTAGCACATGAAAAACAGCAGTGATATTCTTAATTCTCTTCAAAATAAACCTCAATTTTCTAAATTATCTCACTACAAATGTATATATAAAATACAATCAGCATTTAGCGAACCTTTACAAAAAATGATTAAGTTTGCATACATAAAGAATAATACACTTTTTTTTGTTCTTAATCATCCTGGTGCTAAACAAGAGTTTGATAATAATATACAAAGCATTAAAAGTGCTTTAAAGTTTCATACTCCAGTAGAATGTAGCCATGAAACCATCACAGATATAAAAGCTTTTGTAACACATACACCCTCTTTACATAAAAACACAATAGCAAAGCCTAAAAAAATTATCGCTTACAAAGAGAGAGCTACAGGGAATTTTGAAATTCTAGTTCATGATGAAAAGCTCAAAGAACTTATGTTGTCTATTCAAAAAATTATAAAAGAAAAAAATGACACTTAAAGAAAAAATTCAGCAACTTCCAAATAAATCTGGCATATATCAGTATTTTGACAAAGATGGACATCTGCTTTATGTTGGAAAGGCTAAAAATCTTGCAAACAGAGTCAAAAGTTACTGGCAGTTTACTCCTAAACTTTGTGCAAGTTCGCAACTTTCTATACGCATTACAAAAATGATAAATCAAACGGTCACTATGGATTATATAGTGGTCAACTCCGAGCATGATGCCTTAATACTTGAAAATTCCCTTATCAAACAACTCAACCCTAAATACAATATTTTGCTTCGAGACGATAAGACTTACCCTTATATTTATATTGACAATGCTCAAAAATACCCTCGTTTTGACATCACCAGAAAAATCATCAAAAGTAAAGATATTACCTATTACGGTCCCTATTCCGTCGGAGCAAGAGATATTCTCAACTCTATTTATGACATTTGTAAGCTTGTACAAAAAAAATCCTGCTTAAAATCTAAAAAACTCTGTCTTTATCACCAAATAAACAAATGTCTCGGTCCTTGTGAATTACCTATCACTCAAGAACGCTATGCCCAAGAGATAAACCTCGCAACAAATCTTATAAAAAACAAAAAGATACTTCTTAATAAACTTCAAGAAAAAATGGAATTTTATGCTGAGGAATTACGGTTTGAAGAAGCAGCACAACTTCGAGATACAATGGAAAGAATTGAGCGTTCTGAAATAAAAAGTGAAATAGATTTTGCTACAAATGAAAATTATGATATTTTTGTCGTTAAGAGTTCTCAGGCAAGAGCCGTCGTCGTCAAAATATTTATGCGTCACGGAAAAATCATATCCTCTTCACATGAGTATATCAATCTTAATGAAGGTATTGACACTAATGAACTTTATTTAAGAGCATTTTTAAGTTTTTATAAAGATGAAAAACCTCCTATCATAGCACCACTTTTAATTGGAGAAGGTTTTGAAGATAAGGAACTAATACAAGACTATCTTACAAATTTATTTGAACAAAAAGCACAAATCATCATCCCTCAACGTGGAAAAAAGAAAACTTTGATTGAACTAGCAAAATTAAATGCTGCAGAATTGCTCAAAAAAGACAAAGAGACACTCAATACAAAAATACTCCAAGATATACAAGAGCTATGTAAACTACAAAAACTGCCAAACAGAGTAGAAGTTTTTGATAATTCACATATGTCTGGTGTTGCCACAGTCGGAGCTATGATAGTCTATGAAAACGGAAAATTCGACAAAAAATCCTATCGAACTTATCATCTTGATGCAAGAGATGAATATGGACAGATGCGTGAGACACTGACAAAACGTGTCGAGAGTTTTACTAAAAGTTCACCACCAGATTTATGGATACTTGATGGTGGTGCAACACTTCTAAGTCTAGCACTTAGCATTTTAGAATCTAATGGTATTACACTCAATGTTATCGCAATTTCAAAAGAAAAAATAGATGCGAAAGCCCATCGAGCCAAAGGAAAAGCACAAGATATCATATATATAAAAGATGAAATATTCAGACTTAAACCAAGTGACAAACGTCTGCAATGGATACAAAATTTACGAGATGAAGCCCACCGAGCAGCTATCACTTTTCATAAAAAAACAAAACTCAAATTGGATCAGGAAAGTAAACTTTTAGGCTTACATGGTATATCACCTGCAAAAATACAAAAACTTCTCAACCATTATGGAACTTTTGCAGCATTAAAAGATGCAACATTTGATGACCTGCATTCACTTCTAAATATAAAAGATGCCAAAACTATCAAAAAGTTTTATAAATAAGTGTGTTTTTTATCCCTTTATGATATATTTGTGACAATTCAAGCAAACGAATGACTAATTATAAGGTTTTTTAATGAATGAAATTATCCCTATAGATGAAGAATATTTTTTTGACGGAAAGGTTATTATCTCGCAAACAGACTTAAAAGGTGTGCTTACCTATGTAAATAAACTGTTTTGCAAAGTTTCAGGCTATAAAGTTGAAGAACTTATAGGACAATCACACAACATACTTAGACATCCAGATATGCCCCATAACATATTTGCAAAAATGTGGGAAACAATTCAAGGTGGTCAAGCATGGAACGGTCTTATCAAAAATCTACGAAAAGACGGCCTCTACTACTGGATTGATATGGAAATCTTGCCCATAAAAGATAATGATAACAATATAACAGGTTATATAGCCGCAGAACAAGCAGCATCACGCAAAGACATTCAAGAGATAGAAGAAAGGTACAAAAAACTGATTGAAACAGAAAAAAAAAGGGGTAGAAAATGCTGATTTATAATTTTCAGAAAGAGTTTTTAGGTATTGATGAAAAAGATTTACATATCTTAGGCTACAAAAGTTTAACCCAACTACAGACGGAGGTTACTGATTTTGCCGATTTGTTTGTCAAAACACCAGGTTATATCTATAATTTCAAACATGTTCACTGGATTGACTTCATTACATGTGCAGAACCTAATGAAGAATTAAACGTCATTATTAATGCTAATTCAAAAAGCTACAAAGCTGTTATTTCAGTTGCAAACGCTTATCTTGTGGACGACTCTTCTCATAAAGCATATATAATTCATCTCAATAATTTACGAATATTAACAAGTGAAGAGTATGAATATCTTGCAGAAAATATTACACAAAAATCAACTTCTACATCACAAGAAGAAAAAATAAGTATAAAAGAAGATTTGACAGAACCTGAACCACAGATACAGTTACATGAAAACCTAGAAAAAATATATAAAGTTCCAAAACAAGAACCAAAACCTCAGAATAGTTATATATTTGATCCAAATATAGCTTCTAAAGAACTTAGTTTACCACTTGATTTAATCGAAGGGTTTATACAAGATTTTATTGATCAGGCAAATAGTTTTAAAAGTAAGCTCTATACAGCACTGGACGAAGGAAATATAAATATGGTGAAGTTTCTTTCGCACAAATTAAAAGGTGTAGCAGCCAACCTACATATTGAAGATGCATATAATGCACTTTCAATAGTCAAGGTCACTACTGATACAGATATCATACAAACCAACTTAGATATTTTTTATAATATTATTACAAAACTTGCAGAAAAAAGATTAGTTGAACCGCAACAAAAATATTCCAAAGAAAAAGTTGCCAATGAAATTGGTTTAGACTTAACAAGTTTCAATGAACTGTTTGATGAATTTATCAATGAAGCACATAAAATATTCGTAAAAATCAATAATGCTATAACTAATAATGATTATGTAACGCTAAAACAACAAGTTCTCAAACTAAAAAGTATAAGTGACAATATGAGAATCCTTACTTTTTCCGATAAGCTTGAAATACTCCTACACACAACAGATAAAGAAGCTATTGCTCAAACACTTATTGAGATAGAAAATAGCCTTATGACAATGTCAAAAAAAGAAGATTAATCAATGCAGTTAGGCTTAAAAAATAAACTGCAAATTATCAGTTTATTACCGATTACTCTCCTAATTTCTATTACGAGTTATTTTGTTTATTATTCCTACAAAAATTATACATCCGAAGCCTTAGAATTTTTAATCATTGCATTAACAGTTTGGCTAATATCAATCATTTTGGCTATTTTAGGATTTTTATTCTCTCATGAAATTGCAAAAAATATCCAAAATCTTGAGAATATTCTTAGAAAAGTTGCTCAAGATACAAATAAAGACAATAAAGAGATAAATATCAACCTACATACAGCGAAAGGAACCAAAGAGGCATATACCCTTCTTGAAAAAATCATTAAACAAACAAAACGAGATAAAGAAATCGCACAAGAAGCAAGTGAAACAAAATCAATGTTCTTGGCAAATATGTCACATGAAATCAGAACACCACTTAACGGGATTGTAGGATTTACGGAATTACTTAAAGATACGGGGCTTAAAGAAGAACAAACTGAATTTGTTGAGATTATTGAAAAATCTTCTGAAAATCTTCTTGAAATTATCAACAATATTCTTGACCTTTCAAAAATCGAAAGTAATAAGCTTGAGATTGAAGACATTATATTTAACCCCATTGAAGAATTTGAGAGTGCAATTGATGTTTATGCCGTACGAGCAAGTGAAAAGCATATTGATTTAGGATGTTTTATTGACCCTCAACTTGAGTACTCACTTAAAGGGGACCCCTCAAAAATTCAAGAAGTTCTTATCAATCTGCTCTCTAATGCCATTAAATTTACAAGTAGTTCAGGTACTATTAATGTTAATATAATAAAACTACAATCTATCCAAAAGGGTATAACCCGTATAAGATTTGAAGTACAAGACAGTGGTATTGGTGTCACAAGTGAGCAAAAATCTAGAATATTTGAAGCTTTTTCACAAGCAGACACATCCATTACACGTAAATATGGTGGAACAGGTCTTGGACTCACTATTTCTGCACATTTAATTGAGCTTATGGGTGGACAACTCGACCTTCACAGTGAAACTGAAAAAGGCACAACATTCTTTTTTACACTTGATTTTAAAGAGATACAAACCATTAATGAAACGGCAAAAGGAAGCTATTTTGGTATCAATGCTTTCATTCTTGAATCAACACAAAAAACAAAAAAACAAGATATTTACCTCAAAAAGTATCTTGATTTTTATAATGTGCATTACACTACTTTCAAAGATATAAACGAACTGAAAACATTCCATAAACAGACAAGTTATAACCTTCTCTTTATTGATTGTGAGTACACTAATAAAAAAGAATTAGAACAATACAATACTCTATCGCAAAAAATGATTTTACTCACAAAATCATACCTTATGCGAAAAATTGATGCTATGCACATTGATAGTTTCAAGACCATCTATGAACCGTTAAATAATACCAAATTAAAAACAGCACTTGAAAATTTTATCACACCAAAAATTAAAACAACTGCACAGAAAGTTTTCACCAAAGGTTCTTCTAAATTTAACGCTAAAATACTTGTTGCAGAAGACAATATTATTAATCAAAAACTCATCAAACACACCCTTGAAAATCTAGGACTAAGTGTTGATATAGTATCAAATGGACTTGAAGCTTTTCAGAAACGAAAGGATAACATGTATGACTTAATATTTATGGATATTCAAATGCCTTTCTTAGATGGAATAGAAGCTACACAAGAAATACTTGAATACGAAGAGGTATATACGCAAGTGCATATTCCTATTATTGCCCTTACCGCAAATGCACTCAAAGGCGACCGTGAAAGATTTTTAAGTGCTGGGCTTGATGAGTATATAACAAAACCACTAATACGAGAAGAAATCACTACCCTTCTTAACCGCTTTCTTTCTAATAATAGAATTGATGTCAAGGAGAAAAAACAACCAACACAATACAAAGCTGATATTTTACTCGCTAAAAAAAGTTATTTTGAAACAAAACTTTTTACAAAAATTCTCGATTCACTTGGTTATAGTTATGAAGTCGCCAACAACATAAATGACCTAAAGAACAAAATAGAGAATGAGAACTATAAAGTTATATTCTTTGATAAAGAGTGCAAAACACTAGAGTTTAAGGATATTTCACAGCTCATTAAATCAAGTAATAAAAAAAATTATTTAGTTACGCATTTAATACTCATCAATAACCCTACAATACCTGAAAATACAGATGATGCTCAATATGTAGATGAGATTATTAAAAATGTTATTAACAAAGACCTGCTGAGAGGTGTTATAGAAAAATTTATCTCAAGTTCTATATAAGGACTTGTTTTAAAACTTCTTCTACCCTTTTAACAGGAATTATCTTAAGAGATTCTCTTACCTCTTTAGGAATATCATCCAAATCTCTTTCATAATTTTTTACCGGGATTAGAACTTTTGTCATATCGGCCTTATATGCAGCGATGAGTTTTTCTTTAAGTCCACCAATCGGTAAAACATCCCCAGTCAATGAAACTTCCCCCGTCATAGCAATATCTGAACGAACTTTATAAGAGCTGAGTATAGAAGCAATAACTGTCACCATTGCAATACCTGCACTCGGTCCGTCTTTTGGCGTTGCTCCATCAGGCACATGCACATGTAAGTCATACCGTTTATATACTTCACTAGAATCTACTTCTATACTCTCCTCTTTTTCTTTAAAAGTAAGAGGAACATTATCTTGAGAAATTTTAAGTTTTCGCTTATCTATCAGTGTTTTTACCACACTCATAGCAATTCGTGCGGACTCTTTCATCACATCGCCGAGACTTCCCGTAAGCTGTAAATTTCCTTTGCCTTTAATACGAATACTCTCTATTTTTAAAACATCTCCACCTACTGCCGTCCATGCAAGTCCGTTTACTACCCCCACTACAGGAATTTTATCTGTTTTTTCAATTTCAAATACACTTTTGTCAAAAAATGTTTTGAGATTTTTAAGCGTTACGGAAACTTTACTAATATCACTATGTTTGAGAATTTCTAACGCCACTTTTCTTGCCATTTCTGCAATACAACGACGCAGATTTCTCACACCTGCCTCACGCGTATAACTATGAATCAACTCTTTTAATGCTGGTTTTGAAATACTAAGTTCAGACTTTTTAAGTCCATGCTTTTTCAACTCTTGCGGTAACAGATAACGGCGTGCAATTTCAAACTTTTCTTGTGGAGTATATGAACTTAAGGTAATAAATTCCATCCTGTCACGTAAAGGTGTAGGAATACGCCCAACATCATTTGCCGTCGCTATAAAAATAACATTACTTAAATCTAAATCAAAGTTCAAGTAATAATCACGAAATTCACTATTTTGTTCAGGATCTAAAATTTCTAAAAGTGCTGCAGTTGGGTCACCCCTTTGCGAACGTGTAATTTTATCAATTTCATCAAGTACCATGACAGGATTCATCTTTTTAGCATCAATAAGCCCTTGTGCAATACGTCCAGGCATAGCCCCGACATATGTGCGACGATGCCCACGCAATTCATTAACATCTTCAAGCCCGCCAAGTGCAATGCGAATAAGAGGACGTTTGAGAGCTGTAGCAATTGAATTTGCAAGCGATGTTTTACCTACACCTGGAGGTCCCAAAAAGCATAAAATTGCTCCTGCACTTTTTTTAGATAAAACACCTCGAAGTTCCAGCAACTCTTTAACAGCAAAATATTCTACAATCCTTTCTTTTGGCTTTTTAAGCGAAAAATGGTCCTTCCTCAGTTGTTCTTCTACAGTTTCAATTTGTAGAGGTTTTTTCGATAAATCACCGAAAGGAAGATCCAATGCCCAATCAAGATATGTTTGTGTCATAGAAGCATCTGAAGAATCAGGATGCATACGAGAAAATCGTTCCAACTGTTTGCTTAACTCTTTATAAGCATCTTCGCCCATTTTCTCTTTTTTCGCTTCAAGTTTTTTCTTATACTCTTCTATCTCTTCTTCACGAGATGTATCAGTTCCTAATTCTTTTTGAATTTCCTTTAACTGTTCTTTTAAAAAGTACTCTTTATTCACTTTTTCTATATGTGTATGCACTTTAGAACGAATCTCTCGCTGAAGTTTATTTGCTTCAATCTCATCAATCAACAAATCAATCAAATCTAAAAATCTTTTTTCGGTATCTGTTTCTATAAAAAGTTTGTACGCCTGCTCTTTTTTGAGTTTTATCGTTGAGCATATAAGATCTATAATACGATTATGTTCATGATTTTCTTCGATAGTTCGTAACAAATCAGGTGGAAAATAGTTACTCACAGCGGCTAATTCTCTTACTTTTTCACGCACTACTTCAAGTATTGCATCAATTTTCAAAGCATTGACTTCTGTTGATTGTATAATGTCTGCATGGACTATAATCGGATTATCGGAAACTTTATACAAAGATTTAGCCCGTGCAAGTCCTTGAAAAAGTACTTTTACTCTGCCATCTGGCAATGAGACTTTTCGCATAATTGAACCTACTACACCAGTATCATATAAAGAATTATATTCTCTCTTACCTTCATGCTCTGGCTTTGTTGGACAAATTATAACCAAAGAGTTTTCTTCTATTGCCTTTGTTGCCGCCTTAATATTTACTTCATCACTTAAAAACAGTGGTGAAATCATAAATGGATATAAAAAAAGTTCATCTTCTGCTATAACAGGAATATCAGCAGGAAATTCTCCATAATTACTTAGTTTCATAAAAATAGGTTCCTTGTTTTCTTATTTTGTTTCATTATCATCAGATTTTACTGTATTACGAGAAACAACACTCTGCGTGTCTGGAATCATAAAAGCATACCAACTCGCCGTACCATCACCTTCAAATATTTCTCTATACCACGGTGTATTTGCACGTTCAATTTCATTCCATTTTATCCATGGCTGAGGTCTTAAGTTTTTATAATATACTGCAGCTTTCGGTTTATCAAGTCTAATATACAACTCTGATATTGCTTCATTTAAAGAGGCATCCGCCAAATAAAGATTTGTCAGCATCGTATCTACTAAAGAGTAGTACATAGAGTGCGGATAATTCTGTTTAAACACTTCTGCATCTTTAATCGCTTCTTGTATAAGCACTTGATCCCGTCTAGGATTCGGCAAAGATTTATACTTTGCTTTTATTTTTAAAAACTCTGCGAACTCTCTTTCATTTGCATTTGCATAACGTCTCACATATTCATTTAAAAAGTGTTCCGTTAGCAGATACTCTTCATTATGCATGTGTGCAATGGCTAAAATCATTGTTGCTTCAGGTAAAAGAGGTGAACCAATATGCTCTCCTTGCAATGAAGAGTAATAATCATCAGCCTTATCAATATTGCCATCAGAAATTGATTCAACAATTTTTCCATACCAGTAAACTGCTGGTTTATTGTATTCATTCACTTCTTTAGAACAGGCACTAAAAAGGAGACTAAATACTACTGCTATGAGTAAAATATGTATCTGTTTTTTCATAAATATATTCCTACATGTAAATCTAGTGTTATTTTATCTAAAAGATATATAATAGGTATTAAAGCAAGTTATTTTCTATGCTATAATCAGGTCATGCTTATAGAAAAAAATACAAAAACAAAAATCCATCATCAATGTACAGTACCTTTTCGCAAAAAGGTAAACCTCTTAGCAAAGATATTTTTAATAATACTTCTAAATTTAACAATACTCTTGGGTGATGATACTATTACATTAGATACAAATACAAGTTTATGCTAT
>JALUBM010000251.1 GCA_027044845.1 Sulfurimonas sp. | reverse complement strand
GGATTCAAAAATGAGTAAAATGAGTAAAAAGTTACAATGCAGATTTCAAAGCAAAATTGGTTCTTGAAGTTTTAGAGGGTGAAAAAACTATCAACGAGATTGCAAGTAAATATGAAGTATTACCAGCAAGTCTTAAACAATGGAAAAAGCAATTTTTAGAAAACATGTCATTGGTATTTGATAGAAGTACAGTCATTAAAGAGTATAAAAACATAAAAGCTCTCAATCGAGCTATTGAAAAATATATGAATTTTTACAATCAAAGGAGACTTTATTCAGCAGAGTATTTCCTCGCAAGTTCACGGCAAGTTTACTATCAAGGTTAAAACTTAATTTTATATTTTCTATTAAAGAACTGTCCCCGAACATAACGTCCATACACCAATTCAAAAAGACCAGATATAATAATAAAACTCATAAAAATAACAACGGCTCTAGGATTTGAAGTATATGTATGAAAAAGCAATGTACAAAGTGCTAAAAAACTTAAAACTGAAGACAAAATCAAAACTAATGAATTTGCTCCAATCTCTTTGGAAAGTTTAAATGCACTAATATTTACAAGTAAAAATATCAGCAAAAATCCAGCACTACCAATAATGGCAATTTCCGTTAAATCAATACTATTTGCCAAAATCAAGCTCAAAACAGTTGTATATAAAACTCCCTTAAACGGAACACCTGATTTTTTCCCTTTCTCCATCAAGGAATGAGGCAGTTTTCCATCTTTTGCAATGATGTACCCAAGTCGTGCATTGCCGTAAATCGTAGCATTTATAGCAGAGAAAGTGGACAGAAGTGCTGCAATAGCGACAAGAATAAAACCTGTTTCTCCAAGCGAAGGTTTTGCAGCCACTGCAAGCGCATAATCTTTTGCCTTCATAAGTATATCTTCAGAAACACTACCAACCGTAATGATGGATATTAAAATATAAAGTGCTATAACAATGATGACAGAAGCATAAAAAGCACGTGGAAGATTTTTATTTGGCTCTTTTATATCTTCTGCCGAGTTGGCTATCAGCTCAAAGCCTTCATACGCTACAAAAATTATCATCCCTGCTGTTACGATTGAAAGGGGTGAAGCCCAATGCACGGGAGATATTCTCTGAAAATCAACATGCGAAGCACCTGCTATTATTACTAAGACCAGCAATGAAACTTTTATAACTACAATAACCGTCTCACTTTTACCGACAAAAGAAGCACTGATAAGATTAATAAATGCTGGTAATATGATAGAAACAATTATAAGTCCATGATGCAACCATATAGATTTATGTGTAAAAAAAGTTTCACCGTACGAAGCGAAAGCGGTAGCATAGAGTGAAATCGTTACTAAATAACTCAGCCACAACATCAAATTGACACTTCCTGAGAGTATATTATCGCCAAATGCCTTATCTATAAAGGCAACCGTTCCGCCTTCACTTTGATAGGTAACAGAAAGCTTTGCATAAGAGTACGCTGTTAAAATAGCCACAAGCCCTGCAATAGCAAAAGCAACAGCCGTTGCCCCATGTGCCAAAGAGACTGCCTCGCCTAATACGGCAAAAATTCCACCGCCGACCATTCCACCAATTCCTATTGATATTGCGCCTAAAAGTCCTATACTTCTCATCTATTTCCTTATAAAAGTTTTATTTATCATTTGTATAACATTTACTAATTTTTTATCTTTTATAAAACATCTTCTTAACGTACATGCCAAAAAGTCATCATACTCTTTGGCTTTGGTTAGGACATAGGGATATTTTATCTTTTGTCGCATTTTAGCACTTTTTATTAAATTCTTTTTTGAACTTTTGAGGACAATGACACCAAACTTTTGCATGAGATAAGACTGAGCCAAAGCTGGTGCATCTGATTGTTTATATATCAGTTGAGATTGAAGAGCATTTATAGTTTTTTTTGCCAGTTTTTCATACCTGAATGATGCTTTTAATGCTGCTATTTTGATAATATTTTGCACCATCTGTGAAAGCGGCGACGTATAATATTTATCGTTTAAATCCGCCTTTACATGTAAGGCATCATTTGAAAGATACCAAACACCATTTTTATAAAACTTGCTCTTTGCAAGATTGAGCAGATACTCGGCAAAATCAAGTTTTTTTTCATCATAATCAACTTCATATCCTGCAAGAAGAGCAGATATAAAAAAGCTGTAATCTTCTAGCAGTCCTTTTTGTTTTGGTTGTATTCCTAGCAGTGTTTGATGATAGAGTTCTCCTCTAAAGAACATAAGGTTTTGCAAAGCTTCTAAGCTTTTATCGGCACGTTTTGCATATTTTTTATCGAGTGAAGAGGCTTTATAGAGTGCTTCTATCATCATAGCGTTCCATGCCGTGTTTATCTTTTTATCTATAAAAGGGTACTTTTTTGCTCGTCTGATTTTGAGTAAATTCTCTCTAAATTTTTTAAATCCTCT
The DNA here is from genome assembly GCA_027044845.1 of Sulfurimonas sp. Classification (GTDB taxonomy): domain Bacteria; phylum Campylobacterota; class Campylobacteria; order Campylobacterales; family Sulfurimonadaceae; genus Sulfurimonas. The sequence goes on along the minus strand of JALUBM010000251.1, from coordinate 1,102 downwards.
GGGACGTTTATCGGTATAAAAATTTATATGCACTCTGTCGTTAAAGTTTCCCTCTATGCTAAATCCCATCGCATCTTCTACCTCTGCGGCATAAGGATTGTTTTTAAGTGCATCTTTTATCTCTCTTGTTGTAAATGTAAAAAATTCGCCCTCTTTTCCTTGACTGTCGGCATTGCTTGCACTCCAATAGAGGTTATTTTTAAAAAAACGTTTTTGCGTCATGGCTATCGTCTCTTGCACAACATTTTTATAGAGTTGTTTATGACGCAGTTTATAGCCTCTTACATACAAAGGAATGAGCTGTGCCTGATTATAAAGCATCTTTTCAAAATGTGGAATTTCCCAATTCTCATCAACGGCATATCTGAAAAATCCACCGCCTATATGGTCATACAAACCACGAAGAGCCATAATATCAAGCATTACAAAAAAGTTTTTTTGCAGTTTTTTATCTTGAGTTATGGCAGCTAAATCCATCATCAGAGCAAGTTTTGAAGCCTGTGGAAATTTTTTTCCCGTGCCAAATCCGATAGATTTTCCCAAAGAAAAAAGTGAAATATTTTTATCTTGCGACTTTGAAATTTTGACAGAAGATGTTACTTCCTTGTGAATTTTTTCTATTGTTTTGTCTAATGCTACTTTATTTTTATAGAGTTTTGCAAGTTTTGGTATTAAAGTTGTAAACCCTTGGGCATATGACTCTTTTTTGGGAGGGATATAGCCAGTTATATAAAAAACTTCTCTATCTGGTGTCATAAAAATACTTAACGGCCAGCCACCCGTTCGTTTATGGACATGATAAAAGATGTTTTGATACAAAGCATCAATCTGCGGCATTTCTTCCCTATCGACTTTTATTGATAAAAAGTTATCATTTAAAAGTTTTGCTATTTTTTTATTTTCAAAAGACTCTTTTGCCATTACATGGCACCAATGACAAGTTGAATAACCGATAGAGAGAAAAATCGGCTTCTTCTCTTTTTTGGCCTTTAGAAGTGTTTTTTTATTCCATGCAAACCAATGCACAGGATTGTTTTCATGCTGTTTGAGATAAGGGGATGTCTCATATTGCAAAGCATTTTTAGTATCATCTGATTGTAAT
>JALUBM010000250.1 GCA_027044845.1 Sulfurimonas sp. | reverse complement strand
GCTATTTACATATTCTAACATTTCAGGGTTTATATCAAATCCAATATACTTACGATTTAATTTTTCACACTCAAAAAGTGTTGTACCACTACCCATAAACGGCTCTAATATTGTTTCATTTTTTTTGTATATCTTCTGATTAATTGATTTGGGATTTGAGGAATGAAATTACCATGGTAAATATTTTTATGTTTGCCACTTTTGTCTCTTTCTTTTATTATCCAAAGTGAATCTGTATTTATATCACTTTCTTTCCAGTTTTTTATATCAAGGTCATTAAATTTCATGTAGAATACCTTAATAAAATATATTTTATAACACTATCCAATTAAACCAATCCACGTAACAAAATAAGCATAACAATAGCACCGAATAGATAGCCGTCAATTCTGTCTAACATGCCACCATGACCAGGAAGCAAATTACCGCTATCTTTCACATTTGCAGCACGTTTAAGCGAAGATTCAAATAAATCACCAAAAATAGAGCTAAGTGCAACCATAAAAGATATGACGAAAGCTATCCAAGAATCAACAACAAAAACCCCAAGGTATGCACCAGCAAAGCTTGCAAGCACAACCCCTCCGATAACCCCCTCCAGAGTTTTATTTGGGCTTGTTTCACAAAATTTTGTTTTTCCTACACTTTTACCAACAAAATAGGCACCGATGTCTGTTAAAGCAACCACACCCAACAGCCATAATAAAGAAAGCACCCCATACTCTTCATACATTGTCAATATAAAGAGCATACCTGCAGTCGGATAGATGAAGGGTAAGAAATCTATCCATTTTAAATTTTTATCATAGGCAACAGCACCTGCGTAAGCAATACCCGCCAACACAAACAAATCGTCTCCATAAGGATAAATAGCGGCAATAAGCCATAGTAGTGCAGCATATGGCAAGAGGTTGTCTTTTTCTACACCAAAAAGTTTCACAGCTTCTTTAAAAGCAAGTAAATATACAATTCCAAAAAAGAACCACATCACAAAAAAATTGTCTATCAGTCCGACAATCAATACAACGGCTAATAGTATTAGACCTGTAGTAATCCTCTCTTTGCTCTCTTTTAAAATGCCCATAAAAATTCCTGTAAATTTTAGATGAAGGATTATATCAAATCAGACTTTAATATCTAATAGATGCAGTGGTTTGTCCGTAGCTTCATCCATTTCTTCTCCTAGTTTATGCCATTTTTTCTTTGGAAAATTCTGTGTATCTTCATCCGATTCTTCTCGTTGATGTTCACGATCGGGGTCTATCTCGTGGTTTTCTTCAGCAGGGCGAACATCTTCTATCTCTTGCTCTTTTTCCTGTACTATAGCTTGGGCGGCTATATTTTGTAAATCAAAACGAGTGTATTGATTTCCTTGCATAGGAGTTACAGCAGGCGTCATTTGGTTTACTAAAACTACATTGCCAATTGCTCCAACACTCATGCCGTCCTCCTCTGCCTTTTTATCTGTAAAGAGTTTACATGTAAGCTTTTTACTCTCTTGTATCCACCTCTATTGTTTTATACTTATTATACAATACATTCGCACCGTTTTGTATAGTTACTTCACGTCTTGGAGTATAATCGACCAAAAACCTATCTTTTGAAGCTGTACTAAACTCTACGCAAAGCCTTGCTGCTGCTAAAATAATATTTTGTGGAAGATTTTGCTTATCTGTTGTAATGATGACATGTGCAGAAGGTCTCTCTCTCATGTGCAACCAAATATCTTTTGCCCTTGCATTTTTTAAAAGTTCTATATTTCCTTTTTCATTTTTACCAAGCTGTACTTTATAGCCCTCTATCCAAAATATCTCTATAGAATCATTGTGTTTAATTTTTTTATTCTGTACTTTTTTAGGAAAGAGTAACTCTATTTTAGCTACATTTTTTGCCTCTTGAACAACATTGATAAAAAGTTCAAGATGCCCTATCTTTGAACGTAAAGATTCTTCTTCAATATATAGATGTTTTGATCTTTGCTTCGCTTTTTTACTTTTAGAAAAAAACATTTCACTTATCATAAACGGTGTAGCAAAAGCTTTTTGTAATGTTACATGTACTATTGAATTGTCATAATCATTCAATTCTACCTCTGTCACATATGGTTTGATGTTTTGTACATTTGAAAGTACCAAATTTCCTAAATATTCACTCTTCTTCGCCTCTTTTTCCAAAGTCTCTTTTGAATCAAGCTTTTCATAAAGTTTTTGTAATTTTTTCAACTTCTTCGACAACAATGCAATTTTTTGTTTTTTCAAACTTTCCAGCTTTTTATTTTGCTCTTTTTCATACACTTCATATAAAAACTTTTCAACATCTTCGAGCGGATATTTTTTGGCTACAAATGGTGCAGGTGGGACATCAAGCAGTTGTTGTCCAACTCTTACTTCACGAAAAGAAGAAAACAAATCAACATGTCGTAATGCTTCAAGGACAATATTATTCTCATCCAAAATAATCACATTCGTATATTTTCCAGTAAATTCTATCTGTAAATAGGTAATTTCTTCTTTATAAGTAGAAGTCAAGGAGGTCTTAATCCTTATGATTTTGTCATTGTTCAACAACCCTACACGTAAGATATTCGCACGGTTAAAACGTTTTGCCAAAATCACGTCAAAAGGAGCATTGTAAACCTTAGAACGAGGGTATTCCCTGCATTTAAATATACTCGAATTTGAACGCTGCATGTTAAAATAGACGGCATCACTTTTGTCAAATACTATCTTCACGATGGTATCACTAACCCTGTGCATAGCAGATATTTTTGTAAAATTTTGTAAATAATTTATAATTTGTTTTAAATATGAAAGTTTCATAGCGTGATTCTAACACATTAATCATTAATCACTTTAAATTGAGGATTATATAGCTATAATTTGCTAAAAAGAAAATCATGAATCAAAAACTTTATATGGTCTCTTTAGGTCCAGGTGATGTAGAACTTCTTACACTTAAAGCACTCAATGCTTTTAAAAAGTGTGATGCTATCTGCGTTCCAACAAAAAGTGCAGACAATAGCTTTACAAAATCCATAAGTTATAAAATCGTTTCAAATGCTCTTCATATTTTAGGAGTGAATAAACCCATTGTTCCTGTCTATTCTCCTATGCATTTTATTTATGAAGATTGGGTGCATGAAGCTGATATTATTTTGGATACGCTTAGTAGATATAAAAAGGTTTGTTTTGTAACCTTGGGCGATGCTGGAATCTACTCGAGTATATATTATCTTCTTGATATTATTAAAGAAAAAAATGAGTCAGTCTATAATAATTGTGAAGTGATAGCAGGAGTGACCTCTTTTAGTGCCGCTTCTGCCGAAGCAAAAAAAGCTCTCTGTTTAGGCAATGAAGAACTTGTTATAAAGCCTATCAATCCTCGTGGAGAAGTCAAGACTACGCAAATCTTAATGCGTCCTAAAATCGGAATGGATACAAAAAGTTTAGGAGAGGGAGATTTTTATACTTTTGAAAATATGTACCTTGAAGATGCAAAAATCACACCTTCAAAAATTCAAAAAGTTAAAAAATATATGACCCTTTTTATCAAT
>JALUBM010000249.1 GCA_027044845.1 Sulfurimonas sp. | reverse complement strand
CTTTTTTTTTTTTTTTTTTTCTTACAGCCAACTCTTTAATTACAGCATTTGTCATTGTTACATCCTTTGTTTCTTTTTAGTATACATCAAATTTATTTAATATCTATATACTTTGGAATTAAACTTTTGATTTTTTCATAAATTTTTTCAAAATCAGTCGAATATACTCTTGTATTACTAATTGCCGTGATAAAGTTGGTATCTCGTTCCCATCTTGGAACTAGATGCATATGAATATGCTCAGCAATTCCTGCACCCGCTGCTTTGCCAAGGTTCATTCCTATATTTACTCCATTTGCCCCAAATCCTTCTTTTAAAAGTTTGACACTTTGTTGTGAGAGTTGTGACATACGCAGCCAAGTCTGGCTTGGAAGTTCTTCAAGTTTATCGGTATGTAAATGTGGAATAATCATAAAATGCCCTGGTGTATAAGGATAGCGGTTCATCACTATAAAACACTCTGCATCTCTATAAAGTACATGCAACGCAGTGTCTTTCTTAGGATGTTCACTGATATAGCAAAATACACAGCCTTCTATTTTGTCATTTGTAATATATTTATCTCGCCAAGGGGCATATAAAATATTTTGTAGAGTAGTCATCGCTACCTCCTTTTTTTTATAAATTAACAGTACACTCTTTACATAAAAAAGAAAATAATTATCTTTTAAATTTTATTAACTCTATTGCAGAATCTACGGCATTGACATAGCTGAGTATCTTTGCCTCACCTTTGTATGCGATGTCAAAAGCAGTTCCATGGTCAACCGATGTGCGTACAATGGGTAAATTGAGTGAAATATTGACACTTTCATCAAAATAGAGTGCTTTGAGTGGTGCTAATCCCTGATCATGATACATCGCTATAAAATAGTTGTAGTTTTTACGGCAGTAGGGTGCGAAGGCAACATCAGGTACAATTGGACCTATAAATTGTTCAAAGCCTATTTTTTTGTTTGCACTTTTGATTGCTTTTGTGATAAGAAGTTCTTCATTGCCCAAAACACCATTGTCTCCAGCATGAGGATTGAGACCGAGTACTGCAATTTGAGAATTTTGTATAGAGTTATGCATATCTAAAAAGAACTGTTTAAGTTTTTTATATGTAATATTTTTTGTAACATCTTTGAGTGGAATATGCTCTGTAAAAAGAGCGACATACATTTTTTGACACCCAAGCATCATAATGGCTTCTTGGTTGAAATGTTTGCGAAGTAAGTCTGTATGTCCTTTAAATTGCAGTCCAGCTTTCATCCATGCTTCTTTGTGTATAGGAAGGGTGACAACAGCCTGAGTTTTTTGCATTTCACATAGTGCAACAGCAGATAGAAAAGAGTTATATGCGTATATCCCACTTTTTGCATCTACCGTACCAGATTTGATGGTAAAATTTCCTGCAACTTCATGCAGTTTGAAATCATCAGGGATATTTACATGCAACAGTGTAGCTGCTTGTTGCAGCATGGTTTTATTGATACAATAAATGGGATGACAGATTTTTGAAACTTCTTTATGGGCTTTGAGTGCTATTTCAATACCGATACCATTTAAGTCACCGATACTAACGGCTATTGGAGGTTTATGATTCATCGTGCTGTCAACTTTTTCATCTCTTGTACGGCCTGACTTAAACCTGTAAAAACGCTACGTGCAATGATGCTTTGACCAATGTTTAGTTCTGTTATCTCTGAAATATGTACCATTTCATCTATGTTATGATAATTCAATCCATGTCCTGCTGCTACTTCTAGTCCTAGTTTTTTGGCATATTGGGCTGAGAGTTTTATTTGGTGTAATGCATCTTCTAGTCTCTCACTGAGTTCATAACGTGGAAATTCTAGTTCTTTTATGGAATGATTAGAATAAGGTAGAGAAGAATGCAACATATTAAAAAGGTTGGAAAAAAGACCAGTATGGAGTTCGACCATTTCAGCTCCAAGTTTTTTTGATTGCTCCATCGCTTCAATGCTGGGATCGACAAAGAGAGAAACAGGAATGAGACTATCATGAAGTTGTTCAATCGCATAGGCTATTTCATTTTCATAATGAAAAACATCAAGTCCACCTTCAGTAGTGACTTCTTCTCTTTTTTCAGGAACCAAAGTAGCACGGTGGGGTTTTAAGTTGCTGATGATATTTAAAATCTCTTTGTTGATAGAACATTCCAAATTTACTGGAAGTTTTGAAAAATGTAAAATATTTTCAACATCACTATCTTGAATATGCCTTCTATCTTCTCGTAAATGTATGGTTATTTGGTCGGCTCCGCTTTCACAGGCAACATAAAGTGCCTGAAGAATATCGGGGTCATTAACCTCTCTTGCTTCTCTTAGAACGGCTATATGGTCTATATTAACGCCTAGTTTTATTGTTTTCATTGTTTCTTCCCTCTTATTGATTGATAAAATTCAATATATTTTTCTTCTAAGTTCTCGTGGCTGACAATGTCTCCAACATGAACTTCTACTATGTAAGGCTCTTTAAAAGGAGAATTTTTAAAGACTTTTTCAAGCTTATCATTGATGTAAACGGGAACGATGCCAAGATTATTTGCTTTGGCAATTTTCTTCGCTCCGCTCTGAAAGTTTTTGATACCTTCTCCGTCGTATCTTTCTCCCTCAGGGAATATATATATATTTAAATCATCAACCCTAATGAATGTCTTTTTAACTTTTTTAAAAAAACTAAGGAGTCCTTTTTTATTTTCTAAATCTACAGAAATACATCCGCTGTATTGAAAAAATTTGCCGTATATTGGGTCGTCAAAGAGTTCTTGTTTGGCTATCCAAGTACCACTTTTATTGTCTGCTGAAAATATATTTTCCATAACAAGAATGTCAAGTAAAGAGCGATGATTGACAGCGTATAAAATTTTATCTTTTTTTGGAAGTTTGCCAATGAGCTTTACTTTGATGTTTAAAAATTTCAAGACTTTGTTTGAGTATTGTTGCCGTGCTTTTGAAAGTTCTTGATAAGCGTATTTTTGAGTGATAAACGGATGAAAATAAGTTTGTTTGAAAATCTTTATATATTTAATTCCAAGTTCTATCATAAATATATATTTGCCTAAGTCTTTTAGCATATAATCCTCTTTTATAAAAAGAAAATTATAGCTAAAAAAGTGTAACTAATTTGTAATACCAATCCAAATTAAAATATAAATAAGAACAAAAATTGCTTAGTTTGGCACTTATATGGGTATAGAAGCCCTATATACGAAGCCTAAGACCACATAGTTATTTAGGAAATTTATCTCCTTTAAGATTCGAAGAGATTAATTTAGTGTTACAACTGGAAACAGCTGCTTAGAATTATAGAATTGATGAACTTAAAAGTGGAAAAACAGAAGTCTATTCACTAGAAGAAGTGGCTCAAAAACTTGGACTTAACTAGTCACCCCTAATTTGACTTAATGAAAAAAACGGGTGCTTGAAACCTTAAGTTTGACTCGGTAGTATGGGCTCAAAAAAGGGTTTATTTACAAATGACTATAAAAAAGTGCTAAAGGTTGTATAAGATGTGGTTCAAAGAGTGTTATTAAAAAAGGAAAAAGAAGAGGCATAATTAGGTATTTCTGTACTGAAT
>JALUBM010000248.1 GCA_027044845.1 Sulfurimonas sp. | reverse complement strand
AAATTAGTATAATTACAAAGGACAGTCTATATAATGTCAAAAAATATTGGAAAAAATAAATATGTATATGGAGCTAGAGAATGGACTTTAATTATTTTGATATTGTTGTAACGATTATAATTTTACTGCTTGGATTAAAAGGAATCCTCAATGGATTTTTTAAAGAGATTTTTGGACTTGTAGGTATTATAGGTGGTATTTTTGTTGCATCAAGAGTTGGAAATGAAGTCGGTCACTATTTAAGTAATATGATATTTAAATTTTCTAATGAATCTGCTATTGATTTTACAGGTTTTCTTATCACTTTGGCTATTTTTTGGCTAGCCATGGTTCTTTTCGGTTTTGCCTTTAAAAAACTAAGCTCTCTGAGCGGTCTCGGTCCAGTGGACAGGATTTTAGGTTTTATTATAGGTGCTAGCAAATTTTTCTTAATTGCTGCAGTTATTGCATACGCAGTTTATAATGTTAAAGCAATCAAAACGACACTTGATTCATCGCTTAAAACAAGTATACTCTTTCCTATAATGGTAGAAACAGGTAGATACATTATGAAAATAGATCCTACAAAAATTTCAAATGATATTAATACAACGATTTCACAAAGTAGCACTAATTTACAAAAAAAGGTTGAAAATAATATAACTACATCAACTTTACAGCAAATTGATGCAATAAAAAATAAAATACAAGAGAAATAATATGCCTAATATTATGACAGACTTTAACGATAGAACTGTAAAATATGAGCAACTTCTCAATGACTTTAAGCAGTTGCTCAAAAAAAACAATCTTAAGTTTACTATTCAGCGTGAAGTTATTTTAGAAACACTTTATAACTCTGATGAGCATTTAACACCTGAAGCCCTACATCATCTTATACAGGAAAAATATCCCCAACTCAGAACAGGCATTGCCACTGTTTACAGAACACTTTCTCTCCTTGAAGATTCCAATGTTATAACCTCTCTTTCATTTGGAGCACAGGGGAAAAAATATGAGCTCGGAGCAAAAGAACATCATGATCACCTTATTTGTACAAAATGTGGAAAAATTACCGAATTTGTAGATGAAGAGATAGAAAAACGCCAACATGCAATTACAAAAGAGCTTGGATTTAAAATGAGTGATCATTCTATGCAGATATACGGTATTTGTAAAGAGTGTCAAGAAAAAGAAAACAACTAAAAAGAAGGAAAAATTATTGATTTTTGAAAATAAATATATACAACAAAGAATAGAAAAAGCAAATGCATTAAAAGATGCGGGATATAACCCTTATGACAATGTTTCTAACAGAAACACAACGATTGAAAAATACCTCAATGTAAATTCTGACATAGCAGAAACTGAAAATAAACGGGATGAAAATCGTCACTACATTGTAAGTGGACGTATAAAATTTCTTCGTATTATGGGAAAAGCAAGTTTTGCAAAAATTGAAGATGAAAGTGGTATATTGCAAATTTATGTTTCCAGAGATAATCTTCCTGAAGGTTTTTATAACACTATGTTTAAAAAGAATATTGAGGTTGGAGACATCATTGAAATCGGTGGTTTTCCATTTGTTACGGGGCAAGGAGAACTTTCTCTCCATGTGGATAGTTTAAAACTTTTGACAAAAGCGATTGCACCACTTCCTGAAAAATTTCATGGTATTACAGACAAAGAAATTCGTTATAGAAAACGCTACCTTGATTTAATTATGAATTCTGAAGTAAGAAAAACTTTTCAAACCCGTTCTCGCGTCATCTCTCTAACTCGCCGTTTTTTTGAGGACAAAGGCTTTTTAGAAGTTGAGACACCTATGATGCACCCTATTGCTGGTGGAGCTAATGCAAAACCTTTTGTAACACATCACAATGCACTTGATGTTGACAGATACCTTAGAATTGCACCAGAACTTTATCTCAAACGTCTTATTGTAGGTGGATTTGAAGCAGTTTTTGAGATTAATCGTAACTTTAGGAATGAAGGCATGGATGCAACACATAATCCTGAATTTACTTCTATTGAATTTTATTGGGCATATAAAACATATAAAGATTTAATTGAAATCACAAAAGAGTATTTTCAGTACCTTTTTGAACACTTAGACCTGCCTACACTTTTACCTTATGGTGATTTAAAAGTTAACTTTGATAATTTTCAAGAAATCCCTCTTATAGAGTCTCTTACAACTGTTGGTGGCATACCTACAGATATTGTAAAAGATAAAGAAAAAATCATTACTTATCTTAATGAAAAAGCTATCCCTGTAAAACCAGAAATGAATTTAGGTCAACTTCAAGGCGAACTATTTGATGAGTTTGTTGAAGAAAAACTCATTGACCCTACTTTTATTACAGAATACCCAGTTGAAATTTCTCCACTTGCTCGCAGAAATGATGAGCATCCAGAAATTACAGAAAGATTTGAATTATTTATTGCAGGTCGTGAAATAGCAAATGCATTTAGTGAGTTAAATGACCCTATTGACCAACTATCTCGTTTTGAAGGGCAAATGGCAGCAAAAGAAAGTGGCGATGATGAAGCACATGAAATGGACAGTGATTTTGTTGAAGCACTTAGCTATGGTATGGCACCAACTGCGGGTCAAGGTATAGGAATTGACAGACTTGTTATGCTTCTTACAAATGAGCATTCTATTCGTGATGTCCTTTTATTTCCTGCTATGAAACCTACAGCACAAGATACTCCCGAAGAGGAATCACAAGCAAAGTAGAGCAAATAAGCTCTACTTAATAAAGAATTTCATCTATTCCTTTCAAAACAAAACTTTTATCTTCTACACCTCGATTTACTTTATGTTTTTCAAAATCAAAGGTCGATAACTTTTCCTCTAAATATGATGTATCAAATCTTCCTTCTTTAAAGTCACTGTCTGTAACTATCGCCTTATGCAAAGGAATATTTGTCACTATACCATCAATAAAAAATTCATCTAAAGCCCGCATCGCTTTTTTCACAGCACCATCCCATTCTAAAGCATATACAATAAGTTTACCTACCATAGAATCATAATTAGCAGGTATTGTATAACCAGCATAAATACTTGTATCAAGCCGTACTCCAGGACCACCAGGTGCCATATAGTTAGTAATTGTCCCCACTGCAGGCATAAAATGATTTTGTGGATTTTCTGCATTTATTCTAAACTCTATCGCATAACCTCGAATCACTATCTCATCTTGTTTGTACTTGAGTCTGTCACCACCTGCTATTTCTATCATTCTTTGTATAATATCAACACCTGATATTATCTCGGTAATGGGATGTTCTACCTGAACACGAGTATTCATCTCTATAAAATAAAAATCATCATTATCATCTACAAGAAACTCAACGGTTCCTACATTTTCATACCCTATCTCTTTAACGGCATTGACTGCCGTTTCACAAAGTTTTTTCCGTGTTGCATCATTAAGTCTTGGACTCGGTGCTATCTCAATGACTTTTTGATGTCTCCTTTGAATAGAACAATCTCTTTCCCCCAAATGGACAACATTTCCATATTTATCAGCAACGATTTGGACTTCAATATGTCGAGGGTTTTGTACAAATTTTTCAATAAAGACTTCTCCTTTACCAAAATAT
>JALUBM010000247.1 GCA_027044845.1 Sulfurimonas sp. | reverse complement strand
CATTTATACTCTTATTCAATGCATGTAATTTCAATGAATCAAAAAAAGAAATTGCAGTAAAAAAACTTGAACAAAAAAAAGCTTTTGAAGAAAAAATTGCCAATACAAAAGAAGTACAGCTTAAAAAAATAGATGCACAAAAAGAGCAAGAACTCGCTAAAATCAACTCACAAACTATATTGGCAACACTTGAAAAAAAACAGCTTTTAGAAAAAATAAAACTCGAAACGAAAGCAAAAAAAGAAACATTTGAGGCAAAACTACGTGAATTTCAACGTCAGGATTCTATGGAAGTTAAACGTTATCTTTTCCTTATTTTATCTTTCGTTTTGGTGATTATCAGTTTTTTTCTTTACCGTTATTTTAAACAAAGACATGAAGACAAACTCAAAGCCTATCAAGATAATTTGGACAAATATTTTCATCAGCAAGAAAATATGACAAAAATGCGTATTGCCGAAAAAATTATAGATACCGTAGCAAGTGGAAAACTGGCAAAAGAGCAAGAATGCGAACTTATAAACGCACTTAGTGGTACTATGTCAGGGCAACAAGAGAATAAATTACTCACAGATGCCACTAGCGAAGATCTCCAAATTATCCAAGAGAACAGATGAGTTTCAAACAACTTGCGATTATTGGTCCAACTGCTTCTGGCAAAAGTGATTTGGCACTTAAAATTGCTAAAGAGATAAATGCCTACATTCTTTCTATTGATTCACTCAGTATTTATAAAGAGATAGACATTGTATCAGCCAAGCCATCGCCTGAAGAACTTTCTCAAATAAAACATTTTGGTATCAATGAAATCTACCCAAATGAATACTTCAGTGTTGATATTTTTGCAAATTTATATAAAAAAGTACTTTCTACATGTAAAGAACAAAACAAAAATTTAGTCATTGTCGGCGGCACCTCTTTTTACCTAAAATCACTTATGGACGGACTTTCACAACTTCCAGATATTACCCAGACACATAAACTACATGTAGAAAGAAAATTGCAGGATTTACCAGCTTGTTATGCATTTTTACAAAACATAGATGCAAAATATATGGCTAAGATAACGCCAAACGATAGCTATCGAATAGAAAAAGCACTGCTGATTTATGAAGCATCACAAATAACTCCAAGCGAATGGTTTAGACAAAACCCGCCAAAGCCACTTATTAAAGATTTACAAATTTACAATATAGATGTAGAGCGTCCAATTTTACGCCAACGCATAGAAAAAAGAACAAAAACAATGCAAGAAAACGGACTCATTGATGAAGTATGTTATTTGGAACAAAAGTACACAAGAACACCACATGCCATGGGTGCCATAGGCATTGTAGAAGTATTGGAGTTTTTAGATGGAAAAACTGAAAAAGATGTAATGCTTAAAAACATTGCAACCCATACAGCCCAATTGGCAAAACGACAACAAACATTTAATCGAACACAATTTACTGATATTACAAGTGCAAAGCTTGAAGATTTAGAAGATATTATACTTTCTTAAAATAACTGCCACTCAGAGAAGAAACTTTTATAAAACCATCTGGTTCAAACGATATATCGGCATGCCCTATAAAAAGAATTCCTTCAGGATTCAGTAAAGCTCTTAAATTTGCTATAGCCTCTTTTTTCTGAACATCATTAAAATATATCAGCATATTTCTGCAAAATATCACATCAAATTTTTCAAGTTCCTGTAACGAAGCATCAAAAATATTTTGTTGTTGAAAAGTTACATTCCTTTTAAAAGAGGTGTTAATACAATACTTCAAATCACTATTTGTAAAATATTTGTTTAAAATAGCATCTGATAAAAAGGAGACAGAACGCTTTGAAAAACATCCCTTTTTAGCCGATTCTATTGAGAGGCTATTTACATCTATACCCGTTACGTGAAGATTATTATTTTTATTGTAATTTTCATATATATAAATTAAAATGGAGTATGCTTCTTCCCCGCTTGAGCTTGGAGCACATAAAACACGTGTTATATTTTTCTCACACATCAACTCTGCTAAAATCTTAAAATGTCCAACTTCTCTGTAAAAGTATGTCTCGCCTACGGTTAGCATATTTATAAGTTGTTCTTTTGCTAAAGGTGTAGAATTGATAAGAGAATGTAATCTTGAAAAATCATATATTTCATGTTTAAGAGCAAACCTTTCTAACTTACGCATAGTGATATACTCTTGTTTTGAATAATCTAGCCCATATTCCTGCTTAATTTGTGCAAGAATTTCTTTGGCAATTTTATCATCAAAATTTGAAATATTTTTTACTTTTTCTTTTGTAACAGTATCACTCTTTTTTCTTTTTTTCAACCATGAAAACATATCAAATTTCTGCCTGTATATCTTTTATAATTTCTTCTATACTCATCACTGCTGTAGTCGCTCCCATTTCAAAAGCTCTTTTTGGCATGCCATACACTATGGATGTTTTTTCATCTTGAGCCACAGTTCTATGACCCTTATTTTTAAGTGCCAACATCCCCTTAGCACCATCAGCACCTATGCCCGTTAAAAGATACGCAATTATTTGAATATCACTCAACTGGGCAGCAGACAAAAAAAGCTCATCAATTGTGGGATGATAATAACCTGTTAACGGTTTTTGCTCATCTAAAAAGATAAAACTATTTTTTTGATAAAGTATGGATGTCTCTTCAAGCAAATATACTTTACCATTTTGAATTTGCGTCTCTTGTGTCATAAATTCAACGGCAACATCATTTATTCTATTTAATCTTTTTGCAAAAGAATCCAACAGAAGTTTATTCATATGAACAGCAACAATAATTGCGGTATCTATTGTATTTCCCAGCGAACCAATTATTTTTTCTATAAATCCAGGACCTCCCGTAGAAGCCCCTATAAGAATAAGTTGCTTAGGCTTTGAAGAGATCAAGTTTATCATTTAACTCTTCGGTAAGATTACTTAAGTGTTCAGCTGCCCCTGCTATCTCTTCTACGCTTCTTGCATTATCTGTCGATATTGTTGTAATTTCTTGCATGTTTGTTATAACAACTTCCATCTCTTTTGAAATAATGTTTGAGCTTTGTGCAGACTCTACACTTGCTTCAGTAGCTTTACTAAGAGCTTCATTCACACTTGTAATTTGTCCTTCAACCTCAAAATTCATATTAATTGTTTATATTTATCGACTTTTCTATCTTTTAAAAGTCCCCAATACTCTCGTTGTCTGGCATTTTCTGTCAAATCAAATTCTCCGTACACTATTTCTTCTTTATCTCGCGAGGCTTCGGCAATTTTTTTGCCTGTGTAGTCTGTTATAAATGAAGAACCATAAAAAGTCAGTTCACAGCTCTCTCCCTGCTCTACTCCTATGCGATTGGCTGCGACAACCGGCACTGTATTTGCCGCAGCATGTCCCATCTGTACTCTTTGCCAATGCTCTTTTGAGTCCACTTCTATTTCAGGTTCACTGCCTATTGCCGTCGGGTAAAAGATAATCTCCGCTCCCATCAGTGTTAAAGCTCTAGCAGTTTCACAAAACCATTGATCCCAGCAGATGCCCACACCGATTTTGGCATACGCTGTATCATAAACTTTAAAGCCCGTATCACCCGCTTTGAAA
>JALUBM010000246.1 GCA_027044845.1 Sulfurimonas sp. | reverse complement strand
GTCATGCCCATATTTCTGTTCAAAGAATCGCTGTAAATCAAAGTATATTTGAGTTAAAAGTTTATCTTTAGTATTTAGTATTTTACTGACATCAGATGATTGCATATAACTCTTTTTGAATGTTTTAATAGCGATAGAATTATATCATAAGTCTAATTTAAAAAGAATAATTGCTAACATGTGCAACTGCGTCTATCTCAACAAGAGCATTTTTGGGGAGTGTTTTTACGGCTACCGTAGAACGTGCTGGTTTATGTTCACCAAAGGCTTCTTCATAAACTACATTTACAGTTGCAAAATCATCCATATCAGCCAAAAAGATAGTTGTTTTTATAACATCAGCTAGTGAGCTGCCAGCTTCTTCTAAAACAGCTTTTAAATTTTTCAAAACTGCTACCGCTTGGACTCCAATATCTGCTTGTAACAGCTCATCGCTTCCTTCAGGTGTTAAGGCAATTTGTCCTGAAGTATAGACCATTCCATTTGCTACAATCGCTTGTGAATACGGTCCAATTGCCGCAGGTGCTTTATCTGTTTGTACTAATTTCATTTTATTTCCTTTAATTATCTATTCCATTCTTGTATCAAAGTTTTAAAGACCTGATATAAATCTTCTACTTCTTTTCTTGTCGTTCTCTCATTTATAGAGTGAATCGTATCATTACGCACACCGAATTCTATAACATTCACCCCAAGAGGAGCAATAAATCTTGCATCACTTGTCCCACCCGCTGTTGAATGTTTAGGCTCTTTACATGTAATAGTTTTGATGGCCTCATCTATTTTTTTTACCAGTTTGGTATCAGTATCTGTTTTAAAAGGGTAAGAACCTTGTGTTAGACGTAAGTCGTAATCGAGTCCTGCCAAATGTTTTGCAACAAATTCACGTACCTCTTTTTGCGTTGTTTTGGTATTATTCCTAACATTAAACATCATTTTGAGTTCATTTGGGGTTACATTTGTCACCTGCATCCCTGCACGAATATCAGTGATTACAAACTTTGAAGACGCAAAAAATTCATCACCGTCATCCAAATCAACACCCGCCATGTTACCTAATACCTTTGCTATGTTATGTATAGGGTTCACTGCTTTTTCAGGATATGCAGCATGCCCTTGTTTGCCTTCAAGTGTCAAATATCCGTTAATAGAACCACGACGCCCAACTTTGATGGCATCACCAAATTCCTCTTCACATGTAGGTTCAGCAACTATGCAAGAGTCAGGCAACATATTGTTCTTTTGTAAATATTCTAAGACTTTAATTGTACCATTTGTTGCCTCACCCTCTTCATCTGATGTTAGAAGCAAAGAGAGCGTGCCTTGAAAGTTTTCTGTTTCTTTAACAGCTTGAACAAATGCTGCCAAACCGCTTTTCATATCTTGTGTGCCACGTCCGTAGATATAACCTTCTTGTTCAACAGCTTCATACGGATTTGTATTCCAGCCTTCTCCAGCAGGAACAACATCGACATGCCCTGCAAAACAGAGATGCTCCCCTTCGCCAAATTTTCTATACATAAAAAGATTCTTCACATCTTCTACATCAATTCTAATTGCTTCAAAGCCCAATAAATAATCTTCTATAAAATTTAGTATTCCACCATCATTAGGCGTTTCGCTTTTAGAGTTGATAAAATACTTAAAAAGTCCAATTACATCCACTGTTTAGTTCTTCGGATTTTCATAAAATATATAGGGTGTAGAATAATTACTAATTTCAAAATAAACTTTCTTCTCTCCATTATCTACCACATAATTTTCATTGCTGTCAATATAGCCATATCCGTAACGGTAATTTCTGGGTATGCTACCATCTGTACTTGTCGCTGTTGTTAGTTTATCAATTTTTATAAACCTTTTAACCAGTTTTCCACCCATATATATATCTAAAACACCATTTGTTCCTGTCCAATTTTGGATAGAACGTCCTATCTTGTTTTGTGCCTCTTGTGTGCATCCACTCAACACAAATGCCGCTAAAGCGATAACAAGAATAATTGTTTTATTTTTCATTTTGCTTTTCTCCATATTTTAATTTT
The DNA here is from genome assembly GCA_027044845.1 of Sulfurimonas sp. Taxonomy (GTDB): domain Bacteria; phylum Campylobacterota; class Campylobacteria; order Campylobacterales; family Sulfurimonadaceae; genus Sulfurimonas. The sequence continues at coordinate 1,570 of JALUBM010000246.1, read as the reverse complement.
TTCAGTGCCACTTCTTCATCCTTTTGACGCATTAGTGATTCACCGACCAAAAATGCGTCAACACCCGCTTTACTTAAATCTTCAAGCTGTCCATGTTCATAAATACCGCTCTCTGCAACAATAATTTTTCCGTTTGGAATTAACGGAATTAACTCATAAGCGAGGTTCATATTCATCTCGAACGTTTGTAGATTTCTATGATTTATACCAATAATATCAACACCAGCATATATTGCTTTTACCAAATCTTTTTTATCATGCACTTCAACCAAAGCTTCCAAACCTAAATGTCTTGCATAGCCCAGCAACTCTTTGAGTTCTTTTTTACTTAAAGCTGCAGCAATAAGTAAAATAAAGTCAGCACCAAAAACTAAAGCTTCAAGAATCTGATATTTTGAAATAATAAAATCTTTTCTTAAGAGGGGAATAGAAACGTATCGTCTAATCCCCGCAAGATATTCCAAGGAACCTTGAAAGAAATGAGGCTCAGTTAAAACAGAAATAGCACTTGCACCGCCACGTTCGTATGCTTGTGCTATAGTCAGTGGATCGAAATCTTCACGAATCACACCTTTTGAAGGTGATGCCTTTTTCACCTCTGAAATTATTCTGTAAGGGTCTTCTTCCGTCGCTTTTAAAAATGGTATCACATCACGTGGTTGTCTAGCATTAAATGCAAGTGAACGCCCCAACCAGTCAAGTGAAAATTCTTTTTCTCTTTGTACTAAATCTTCTTTTGTTTTTTTGATAATATCATCTAAAATCATTTTTTCTTTTTACCTTTTTTGTTAAGCTCTTTTTTGTAACATTTATTTATCTTCTTTATATGGAATAATACTTCCGAATTATCTCCTCCTTCCATCCTCACCACTCTATTCATAATTTTTTTCGCTTTTTTACACTGATGCAGTTTATAATAACCCCATGCCAAAGAGTCAAGATAAAATGCAGAATCAGGCATTATTTTTAAAACTCTTTTTATATACTCTATCCCTTTTTTAACATCTCTATTATGGTCAATAAGAACATACCCCAAATAATTTAGATACAAAGGTTCATCCGTCTCTTTTACAACTTTTGTTAGTTTATTTATCACCGATGTCAAATTTTTTTTAGAGATTTTCTTACCATGTGCTTCATAATTATAAGTTGCACTTTGTCCAAGATATTTAATATCAGCAGTCTCTTCATAAAGTTTTTGTGCCAAGGCACTTGCCTTAGCATAATTTTTTCCACGTATATAAAGTTCTAATAGTACTTCATTATCTGCTTTTGTCTCTTCTAAAAAATCTATCAACTTCACATACTCTTTTTTATATGCATATATTTGCATAATTTTTCTTGCTACGGCTTTATCTTTATCTAAATTATAAAGTCTTTTATAGACAGAAAGTAGTCCTGCTATATTGTTTTCATTACTGTAAATTCCGATAAGGCGATTACATATAAGTTTAGAACATCCCTGAATCCGAGTATGTGTTTCAAGATAAGCTATTGCATCTTTTTTTCTATGCAGATTTACATATAAAATAATCGCCATTTTATCAAGAATCTTTTCATTATACTTTTT
>JALUBM010000245.1 GCA_027044845.1 Sulfurimonas sp. | reverse complement strand
GCAATAGCAACTACAATAAGATAAATATGCTTTTTGTTCAAAAGCTACCACAATTAAATCTAGAGTGAAAATACCAATATTTTCAACTGGTATACACAATAAAAACTTTGAGACACGAGTTATAAGGAAAACTTCTTTAAATGGTTTTTTAGAAATAATATAAAAATAGTTAAACTTTGTAAGAGTTAAACCTTTTGATTTAATGAGCTTAGAAAAACTATCAAAAAGCACAGAACAAGAAACATTATCGTTAAAAAAATAATCAGCATTAAGATTTTTAACATCTTTTGAAATAAGTATATTTTTATTACAAGTTTGAGAAATAAAAACAGATAAGCTTCTTAAATCAAAAGTAGTAGGAGCCATAGTAATTGCAAGAGAAGAAACGGCAAAGTACAAAATGATAAATAAAGATTTTAAAACCATTTGGAACCTCTATCAAGAACGGAAAATATAAGTCTAATAGGTATAGCATAGATAAACACTGTAAATATTACATCGGTATAATAATTGATGATTGGATCTGTAGTCATAGTAAAATTTATAATATCTATCATAATAAACTCCCTATAAGAATAATAACAACAAAAAAAGCAATAGAAGCATTAACAAGCTCAAATTTTGAAGGAGAAAGACCTAAAAGTTTTGGGTCAGGTAAGCAAGTTTTATTATCATCACTATAAAGATAACCTGGAAAAATATATAACTGATATTTTTTAGAAGAAGTAGAGCGTAATGTATCAGGTGAAGTGGAATAATGATAATAAATTCTAGAAGATTTATAATAATAATCTGTAATACATTTATTTTTACTTGCTAATAAATAATCAGCATTTAAAGAAGATATAAAAGTAAAAGAAAGTAGCAAAGAAAATATAATTTTTTTCATTTTTTTAAACCTTATAAAACTAAGAGGAATTATTTCCTCTTAGCAATATGCTCACTAAAAAAAGCCCCAAAGAAAGAGACTCTTAATAGCAACAAAGCACCAGCGATAACATAGTAAGCTGATAAATCAATTTGTGTTATCATAACTATCTATTGATAACCATCTTAATTTTATCCCAAGCAAGTGGAGCTAAGCGGATAGATATGATTGAACCAAGAACAGCAAGCACATAAGTAGATATATTTGTAAGTTGAGTGGTTAAATCAGTGTACCAAGTAGGGTCAGCAGCAAAAGACATAGTAGCAAGAATAGAACCGACAACGACTACCTTGATAAGACCTGGAGTAGATGATTTAACATCAAAATTGTGTGATTGTTTCATAATGAAACCTTTTTATATTTAAACCATATAAAACAGTTTAAATTTAATACACTGGGCTTACATTTGAGAAAGCAAAAAGCCAGTAATTTACTTATTGAAAATTTTTTTATAATTTAAATTTTAAAATACAATACTTAGCACACATAATAAAAAGTTAAAACTTCGCGCCCCTTTCGGGGTCCATTGAATGAAAAATTATGAGTACATAATATTTCACACAATGACGCTACAAGGCGAGTACTTATGCGTAACAATAAATTGAACGACAAAATAAAATCCAGAAAAATAACTTTTCTATAATTTTTTTTCTTTTTTCTTTTTTCTTTTTTTAGGGAAAGAGAAAATAAAGCTGCTAATAAAAACAACTCGGAACCCTTACGAATTAAAACTTTTTTTACGAAAAGTAGCACGAGAATCATAAAACTCATTAGAATTTTTAAACTCTCTTGAAGCTCTAAAATCTTCAAAAGATTTATATTTTTTTCTAAAGTTACGAACTTTACGAACTTGAAAATAACCAAAATAACGAGAAGCACTATTTTTACTTTTTTTAAGTCTAGCAAAAGCTTTTGCTCTTGAATGTCGAGTAGAAATAGTAGTTCCCCTAGATAAAACATTTTTTACATGTAGCCAAGAAAGTGGAATAAATTTAATAACAATAACAGCACCAAGAATAACAAAAACAAAACCGCTAGTTTTAGCTAAAACAGACTGAACAAGAGAAAAAGCAATATTACCTTGCGCAAAAGCAAAAACAGCTAAACCAAAAAACAAAGTAGCACACTTAAAAATAATATTGCTTTTCATAACTAACCCCTTATTTGTTTAAAACTCTCAATACTAAATTATTATCTAAGATTGGAAGTCCATGTTTATTTTTTTTAAAAGTTTTTACAGTATTCAAAGAAGCAAAATCAACATTATTATTTACAACTTGAAATTTGTATTTAAAAGGTATTTTTATATCAGGATAAAACTTTTTAAACTCACTATTTATCTCATTTACAGATTTAAAAGAAATAGGAAAGAAACCAAAACCCGTATGAACTATAACTGTATCATCAAGATTTATGTCAATCTTTTTAATTCTTGATTCTTTAGTCCTTAGTAATTTTGAAATCTTAAATCTTAAAATATTAAAATCAGAATTATCTAACATAATTAAGCCTTTTTAGAAATCTTAGAATAGATATCTAAAAGCTGACTAGCGTTTTTATCTAGCCTAACAGTATAAAAATCTCTTTCTAACTTTGGAAAGTTCCCTTTACAAGCAAGAACACCTTTTTTATCTCGTTTAAGTTCATTTAGTTTTTTTGCTAGGTCTATAATCTCCGATTTAGAATCACCATTTATCTCAAAAATGATAAGCTCTTCTTTTGTGGTAGATTCTTGGGTTTTATCGTCTATATCTTCAATGATAGAAGAAGTGTAAAGTTTTAATTTATAAAAAGGTTTGTCGAGTTTTTGACCGTTAATCTCTTCTAGAAAAAGATGTTCCATAGTATAATCAACAATTAGATACTTTAAATCAAAACCATTTAATACTGTCAAAGTTTCTACATTTGTTTGACCTGGAGCATAATCTAATTTTTTATCTTTTTTAAATTCAGGAAGTGCGGATATCATATCTTTTGCGTTTATAGTTGAGAAAGCATAATGTTTTCTAGACTTTTGACCATCTTTAGTGTAAGGCTTTTGAAATATGCCTACATGTAGAGGCAACATCTTTTCAGATTTAAAATAATCTTTTAAGTCTTTATCTAGTTTAAAAGCTTCTAGTCTATTTTCACACTTTACGCATATATCAATTCTATGTGTATATGTAAAGAGTTCCATATCAGGAACTTGGTATGTGTTTTCTGTAGTAATTACTACTTGGTCTTTAAAAGGGTATTTTGTACCAACTGAAGAGATGAGAGATTGTCTTACTAGGACTTCCGCCTGATAAGCTTGTTTGAGCATATTTTGCATAATTGAACCTTTAAAATAACTTGTATTTGAACACTTAACTACATCGCAAGGGGGTTCAAAAAAACCCTTGCGTGGGATATTTTTATGACTTGTCCAGGTCAAAAGCCGACTTTGATATCATTATTTGATACTAAAATTTTTTAGCAAATTTTTATAAAAATGCTATAATATTAAATTGTAATATAAACAAGATTTGCGATATTGTGAAAAACACAATTTAATATTGTTAATTCTACAATTAAAGGATAAAAAAGTCAAGGGTAAATTGTGAAAAATACAACTTTTTTAGAAATTATTGATAAATTAAAAGAATTTTTGAATAAAAAAACAGATAAAGAGATAGCAAAAGTATTAAAAATTGATGCAGGAAACTATTCAAAACAAAAAAAGAACAATAAAATACCCTATAAAAATATTATTGATTATTGTATT
>JALUBM010000244.1 GCA_027044845.1 Sulfurimonas sp. | reverse complement strand
AACCTAAACAGATAGAAGCACTTGTGGATGAAAATACAAAGGCAATCTTTTTTGAATCATTGACAAATCCAAGTATAGATGTAGCAGATATAGAGGCAATTACCACTATTGCCAACAAATATAATATTTTGACAATAGTGGACAATACGGTAGCGACACCTGTTTTATGCCGTCCTTTTAAATTCGGTGCAGATATTACCGTACACAGTGCCAGCAAATACACAACCGGTCAAGGACTTGCGATAGGCGGTATTTTAGTCGAGAGAAAAGGATTGGTGAACAAACTCAAAAACAATCCGCGATACAGCCATTTTAACAAACCCGATGCTTCGTATCACGGGCTTGTATATACAGATGTCGGGCTTCCTCCATACACACTGCGTACCCGTCTCTCATTGCTTCGTGATTTAGGTGCTGTTGTCGCTCCGTTTAATGCATGGCTTTTCATTCAAGGCATTGAAACTTTGGCTTTACGCATGAGAGAACATTCAAAAAATGCACTTATGCTGGCAGAATTTTTAGAATCACACCCAAAAGTAAAAAAAGTAAATTATCCAGGTTTAGAAAGTAACCCAAATTATAAAAATGCACAAAAATATTTTCAAGATGGATTATGCAGCGGTCTCTTAAGCTTTGAAGTAGAAAATTTTGATGAAGCAACAAAAGTTGTCAATGCTACGAAATTATACTCACTCGTTGTCAATATCGGCGATTCTAAATCCATTATTACACATCCCGCTTCAACAACACACCAACAGCTTTCACATGAAGAGTTAATTGCCTGTGGTGTTCCTGAAGGACTTATACGAATTTCATGCGGTTTAGAAAGTATAAAAGATCTGATAGAAGATTTAAGTCAAGCACTTGAAGCATAATTAAGACTTTTTTGCTAAAATGCTGTTACCAATTTTCGGAGAATTATCAACTTGTCTTTAAACCTGCAAACATATACAGAACATTTTACAAATCCGCTTTATCTTGAAAGCGGACGTATTTTGGAACCCTATGATATAACGTATGAAACGTATGGCGCATTAAATGACGATAAAAGTAATGTTGTTGTAGTTTGTCACGCACTTACAGGTTCTCATCATGCCGCAGGTTTATATGAAAATGAAACAAAATCTGGATGGTGGGATGGCTTTATTGGCTCAGGCAAAGCAATAGATACTGACAAATATTTTGTAATTTGTTCCAATGTTATCGGCAGTTGCTTCGGTTCTACTGGTCCCATGAGTTTGCAACATCCCTACCAAGAACCTTATCGTTATAAATTCCCTGTTGTCAGCATAAAAGATATGGTCAAAGCACAAAGAATTTTGTTTGATAGACTTGATATTCACAGAGTACATGCAATTGTCGGAGGTTCTATGGGTGGAATGCAGGCACTCCAATTTGCTATTCACTACCCAAATTTTGCAAATAAAATCATAGCACTTGCCACAACACATGCGACACAACCGTGGGCAATAGCCTTTAATAAAGTTGCACAAGAATCAATACTTAACGACCCAGATTTTAAACAAGGCTATTATGACCCAGATTTACTCAAGGAGCAAGGTCTTTCAGGAATGGCAGTCGGTCGCATGGCAGGACATATCAGCTTTTTATCGCATGAATCTATGCGTAAAAAATTTGGCAGAGACTATAAACTTACAGATGGACTTTATGAACTTTTTGGAAAGTTTCAAGTAGAATCTTATTTAGAGTATAATGGCTATAATTTTACAAAATGGTTTGACCCGTTGGCTTACCTATACATTACAAAAGCCATAAATATATATGATTTATCTCGTGGTTTTGATTCTCTAGCAGAAGCACTCAAGAGAGTTACTTCTACACTTTCCTTGATAAGTTTTAGAAATGATTTATTATTTAGAAACTTTGAGATGAAAGAAGTTGCCGATGAACTCAAAAAAATCGGTAATAAAAATTATACTTATATAGATGTAGAAAGTGATTACGGTCATGATGCATTTTTAGTAGAGCTTAATAAATTTGAAAAACATGTAAAGGATGCACTTAATGGCTAAAGAAAAATTTGAAACGAAATTACAAAGTGCCAAAGAAATTTTAGAAACACTTATGAACCCAGAAATTACACTCGAAGAGAGCGTTAAAGCTTATGAAAAAGGGATGAAAGAGCTAAACACAGCACAAAAAATGCTCGAAGAGGCTCAAATCAAAATTCAAAATATAAAAACAGAACAATGAGAGTTGCTGTCTTACAGCTCAATACCCAAGGTATAAGTTCAACAAAACTTTACAATTACATCAGAATTGCAAGTAAAAAAGATGTTCAAGTATTGTTACTCGGAGAATATGTTTTAAACCCTTTTTTTAAAGAGCTAGAACAAATGTCTGTGTCTATGATAAAAGAGCATGCTCTCCATCAAATTAAAATATTAAAAGAACTTTCTTTCACATATAAAATGACAATCATCGCTCCAATCGTTCTCGTAAAAAAAGAGAAAGTTTATAAATCTATAGCAAAATTTGCCCCCTCTTCCACCTCTTATTATAATCAACAAATTCTTATAAATTATGCTCATTGGAATGAAGAAAAATTCTTTTCAAATAAGGTTACACGACTGCAATCCCCTATGGTTTTTAAAATCAATGGGTTTAAATTTGCTGTTATGAATGGATTTGAACTGCATTTTGATGAATTTTTTGCTAAACTTAGTAGTAAAAATATCGACTGCTTATTAGTTCCAAGTGTTTCTACTTTTGAATCTTACGAAAGATGGAAAGCTTTAATACTTACAAGAGCATTTACCCATAACATGTATATACTAAGAGCCAATAGAATCGGAGAATATCAGGACAAAGAGTTTGTATGGAAATTTTATGGTGATTCTGTTTTGGCATCACCTAATGCAGAACTTCTAAATCACTTAGGTAATACAGAAGAACTTATGCTAGTAGATATGAGTCATAGTGATGTCGTACGAGCCAGACGCACTTGGAGTTTTAAAGAAGCTATAAGCAAAAGGATTCAGACAAAAAAGGATTTATTATGATGCACTATTTTCACAGACAGGTACAACTTTGGGGAGAAGAGACACAAAAGAGCCTCCAATCTAAAGACATTGCTATCATCGGTGCGGGAGGGCTTGGTTCTTCACTCGCTTTTGCATTAGGTTCAACTGGAATAGGTAAAATACACATTATAGATTTTGATGAGGTAAGTCTGCATAATATTCATAGACAAATTTCCTTTAAGATGGGTGATGAAGGAAAAAATAAAGCGAAAATCAATGCTCAAATTATAAAACAGAAATGTCCCTATACAAAAGCCGTTGCCCATGAATGTAATTTTGAGGAGTGGACAAAAAAGAATATTTCTGTTGACCTCATTATAGATGCTACAGATAACCTTCCGACACGAGGAGACATCAATACTTATGCAAAAAAAGTCAACACTCCTTGGATTTATGGAAGCGTTGAAGCTTTTCATGGACAAGTCTGTTTTATTGACAAATCATCATTTAACGATGCTTTTAAAATTGTACAAAAAACACCTGCGGGTATTGCCGCACCTATAGTTATGCACATAGCATCTCTTCAAGCCAATCTTGCTTTAAGATTTTTAACAGATTTAAGTGTAAAAAAAGACCTACTTTATTATCTCTTTTTTAATGAAGAAGGAGAGCTTATTACTCAAAAGTTCAAACT
>JALUBM010000243.1 GCA_027044845.1 Sulfurimonas sp. | reverse complement strand
ATTTTAAATAAAGTATATATATTATACTAACTAAATACCTATATATAGTTATTTTAAGATTTATATAGTATAATATATATACTTTTTAAAAGCTTAATCATTTAGATATAATACGAAAGTAATAAAGGGAATCTAACAATGGAAGATGTGCTAAAAAAATTTCAAGATGATAATGTAATATCACCATATAATGAACTGATCTCATATGAGACACTATGGATGAGAGAAGGTGCAACACTAAAAAAAGTTTCATCTGAATATTTAAAAAATTACGATTTACCCTCAAAAGCTATCAACTATATATCCGATTTAGAGCTTTTAGATAATACGAAATCTTTTTTTAATAAAATGAACATTAATTTTTCAATTATCACAGCACAAAGTTATCAATATCCAAAAGATCTTAAAGATGCGAAATACCAAATTAAAATTCTTTATTACCGAGGAGATATTGATTTATTAACAACTCCAAAAAGAATTTCAATCGTTGGTGCGAGAAAAGCATCACCTGAGGGTTTAGCAAGAGCAAGCAAGATAGCGAAAGAACTTGTTAAAAAAGGATATGTCATAGTCTCTGGCCTTGCAGAAGGAATTGATACAGCAGCAATGACATCAGCCTTGAAAAATAATGGGCAATTAATAGGAGTAATAGGAACGCCCATTAATGAGTATTATCCAAAAAAGAATAGAGAATTACAAGATTTGATTGCGCAAAATCATCTTTTGATTAGCCATGTTCCAATTTATAGATATTCACAAGAGCATTTCAATACTAAAAGATTTTATTTCCCGCAAAGAAATGTCACAATGGCAGCTGTATCAGATGCAACAATTATCATTGAAGCTTCAGATACAAGTGGCACATTAACACAAGCAAGAGCATGCGTTGATATGGGAAGAAAACTTTTTATTCTTAATTCATGTTTTGAGAATAAAGCTATTAAATGGCCACATACTTATGAAAAAAAAGGTGCCATCCGCGTCAATTCAATGAATGATATTTTTCAAGGTTTACAAAATGACCTATAAACCTCATAAGTTAGACATTGAATTGCATCCTAGGGCACATATAACATCGGATGATTTATGCATTTATTTCTTAGAAAAAGAATCAGAAGGGTATTCTGCTTCAGATGCCAATAATATTATATATAATTTTAAAAAACCGCAATCAAGACAAGAATATTCTGACTGGCACTATAAAGAAAAAGCAATCAAGCAAATCTCTTTAATGGTCAATAATATTCGATTTCAAAAATGCTTTATTGTGCCAGCTCCAACATCAAAACCAAGGAATTCAGAAGAGTGGGATAGCAGAATTGATCAAGTTGTCGACAGCATTACTCAACAACAAGTAATAATAGCAAAAATTTTAGATGTTACAATGCCATTACAGCCAGCTCATAATGGTGGCAGCAGAGATATTCAAACTATTAAAAACTTTACTTCTTGCTCGATACTACCGCAAAATGGAATTGATACGGTAATTTTAGTTGATGATGTACTTACCACTGGTGCTCATTTTAGAGCTTGGAAAGAAATAATACTTGAGTGTAATCCTCATATAAAGCATGTTTTTGGACTGTTTTTTGCATTACATTTATGGAAAGATTTTGAAACTCTTTAAGTGCTAAAGTTAATCAATAAGAACATCGGTGCCGAGCAACATATTTCTTCTTTAATTATTAGGAAAAAAGTAATGAGTTTTTATAAAATATAGATAAAAGCAACAATGCTTTCATCTTTCTTAATTCACAGCTCATCTTTTAAATTTATCATCCCATAATTTTATATTTTTATTCTCATCATACTGTTTTTCAAATTCCATATAATAATCATATAATTCTTCCTTAAAAATACCATTTTTATAACCAATTTTCATCATTTTATTGAGGTAATGCTTAGACTGTTTAGATTGTTCTATAATCATCGAGAAACTTTCAAAAGCAAACTTATAGATTTGAAAATTTTTATTAATTAATAATACATCGTTCCAAGCTTCTTTTGTAATATCTATCCAGTCTATTTGTTTATCTGCAGCTTTATCAAAATCTGATGGTTTTATATACTGAGGTGCTTTATTATTAAAAATTGTAATACCAGCTTTCTTGTATATTTTCCCTGCTAGTTCAGAACAAAAAGATTTGTCTTTATTTTTTAACAGATATTTTGGATTATATTTCTGCCCATAATAGTATATAACAGCTTTTTGTAGTTCCTCAAGCTGCTCTCTTGTAATGCCTTTTTTTCTGATCATTCTCCAGTCATTATGTATTTCAAATAACTCTTTTGGGAAAAATTTAAACTTCACTCCATTATTAAGAGTTGCATCTATAAATATCCCATCTGCAACAACTATCAGTATGTGACTAGAACGAGTTCTCCAATATGTAACCTTTTGAACTTTTGTTAAAATCTTCGAAAGTGGTCGAACTCCACGAACCAAAAGTATATCTCCTGCCTGCATGTGCATGATATTTTTCTTTTCTGTAAATTTATCTAGCACTTCCTTAGAATAATTATCTCCTATTGTCGAAACAATAAATTGTTCAGGTATTAAATAATTCTTAATGTTATTAATTAAAATCATTGTATTTATAGCATGATAAAATTCATATAAGCTTTGTGCCTCATTTTCTTGTTGGCATTCCATCTTTTTCATAGATTCTACAAGTCTTGAGTTTTCATCATAATAAGGCGAAAAAATATTTTGTAGTAATTCTAACCTTTCATTATTGCTTAGTTTTTTCTCAGTTTCTAGCTCATACATTCTAACTACATATCCTGTGATACCACCATAAGTATTCACGAGTCTTTTATGTGATTCTGAATATGTTGTATCATATTGAAAATTTTTATCATACAACTCTTCTAAAACAGTATGCACCAATCGTAAATCTTCTTGTCTACTATTCCCGTAATCATGCTCAATTAGAACACAAAACCTTTTTGTCATTAAGATATTCATAGAAATAATAGCACCATAATAATCACTCCAACAATCAAAGAGATATTCATTATAGGTTGGTAGTTTTTTTTTATCAATAGCATATGCAAGAGAGTGTGCAAATACCTTTCCTAGCAAAAATAAGATCCTTATTTTTGCTATATCATTATTAAGCATAATAGTTTTATCAAACTCTTTTGGTATTGAAATAAATGGTTTCTGCTGATTTTTCAAAATAAAGCTAATTGTATTTTGCTTAGTATGTTCAATTTGAAAATCTAGTGGATTGAAAAAAAATTCCTTATATATATCAATAATCTCTTTGCTAAAACTTGTCGTATTCATTACTTATTTCCCTTTCGATGATAATATTAAAAGAACTTTCCTATTATAAAAAACAATCAATTTATCTAACTTTTTAATGATATCCAATATGATACCTATTATTTGATAAACTCATTAAAATTCCCCTGAGCCTTAGCAATCCTCTTATTCCTCTCAATTTCCCAATAAGATGGTGGATATTCTTTATTCCACACTCGATATTTTTTAAGTTCTTGTCTGGAAAGCCTCATCTTGTAGCACTTATGAAAATAGAGATAGTCTCTTGCAATTCTGCCTCTTATCTCTTCTCTTATTTTTGCTCTTCTTTGCTTGAACAAAACATTAAACTCGCATTGCCCATACTGTCCTGCTGTAGGTAATTCAAAATCGTATCTATAATTCTTTCTATCAGCATTTAGCTCACCGATAGCAGGAAAGAGATTG
>JALUBM010000242.1 GCA_027044845.1 Sulfurimonas sp. | reverse complement strand
CTCTTACATTATCAAATTCTAATTTATAATGCATAACCTCAAAATTAACGTTAAAATACTTTTTTTGTAAGGTATTAAGTTTTTGTGCATCCATCAACAATGGTTCTAGCCCCGCTGTTTTGTAAAGTGTAGCAAAAGTATCTGCTGTAAAAATGGCAAATGCCACGGGAACATGCAAGCTCTGTAGATGAGTAAATATTTTTTCCAAATCATCTGCCCACTGCAGTGCAGAAGCGGAAAAAATATAATCAAAATTATACTCTTTAAGTAATTCAAAGAGATTTGCATCATTAAAATCTCCGTAAATACATTCTATTTTCTTTGACTTAGGATGAAATTTCAACATTCCCGAGGCAAAATCAACAGCTATAAGTTTATTATATTTCCATCCTATTTTTTTAGCCAAAGCACCACTTCCACAACCTAGATCTAAAATATTTTTGGGCTGTGAAGATACCAACGAGAGAAGTTTATCTGCTACTTTTTGCTGAATACTATTATAAAAACCGTAATGTGGTGCATACTTAGAAAATTCAGAACTTACTTTCATCATTTTTTATTTATTATAAGAGAAATGATAAAGATTACTATAATGGAAAGTACGATTGTCGCACCTGAGGGCAATGAATAATAATAAGAAAGACTCATTCCGAATATAACACTAAAGAGGGCAAAGAAGAGTGAAATAAGCATAGTATTCCTAAAACCAACCCTGTATTGCAAAGCTGCTACTGTCGGAATTACCATCAATGCACCGATAAGTAGACTCCCGACTACACGGATAGAAAGAGCTATAATAATAGCCACTACCGTAACAAGTAAAAAATTTAAAAATTTCACTTTTATTCCGCTGGTTTTTGCTACCTCTTCATCATAGGCAATAAAATAAAGTTCTTTAGAAAAGAGAAGTAAAAAAACTAAAGAGAGTGAACCGACAATAACTATCGTCACTACATCTTCATTTGTTACAGATAAAATGGAACCAAATAAATAAGAAAAAAGTGAATTATTAAAAGCTCCACCTAAAGAGACAATAATCACAGCTATTGCAAGAGAACCTGAGAGAATAATAGCCAAAATAGCATCACTGTAGAGAGAAAATGCACTTCTAAGGTACTCAATAAGCCAAGCAGCACCAATAGCAACGATAACAGCAACCCATAAAGGATTATAACCAGCTACAAGTCCTACGGCTACTCCAACAAGTGCCGAGTGTGCAAGTGTCTCACTCATCAAAGAGTAACGACGAAGCACTACAAAATTACCACTGATTGAAGCAAGTACTGCTATAAACAGTCCTGTAACAAATGCCCTTTGCATAAAATCATAATCAAACATTTCAAACATAACTATCCTTAATGCTCGTGCTTATGGTTGTAAAGGGCATGTGCATCAATACCATAAAGGTCACTTACTTCTTCACAACTAAGCATCTTTTTAGGGTCATGACAGATTGTTACCTTCTGATTAATGGTAAACAAACGACCAATATCATCAGCTATAACACCAACATCGTGCGTAATAAATAAGATTGTAATATTTTCTTCTTTATTAAGTTCTGCAAGCAGAGCATAAAATCTTTGCTGTGAAACCATATCGACTCCGGTATTTGGCTCATCTAAAATAAGAATCTTCGGAGAAGAGGCTAAAGCTCTAGCTATCATGACACGCTGACGCTGTCCACCTGAGAGCGTTCCGACCATTTTATCTTTTAGATTCAAAATATCCATTTTTATCATTGCATCTTCTACCATCGCTTTGTCTTCACTGCTTATACCTGCGAATATACCTCTTTTTGCAATGCGTCCCATTCTTACAATATCTTCAACCGTTGCAGGAAAATTTTCATCTACAAGAGTCGCACGTTGGGGGACATAGCCTATTTTATACCACTCTTTAAAATTTTTCAATTTCTTTCCAAAAATTTTTATCTCTCCGGATGTCGGCTGTTCAAGTCCTAAAAGCATACGAATCAGTGTTGTTTTCCCACCTCCGTTGGGTCCGATAATGGCGATGTATTCCCCTTCAAAAATTTCAAATGAGATATCTGAGAGGATCTTTTGTCCGCGAACAATAAAATTCAATTTTTTTACATCAAAGATGGGTACTTTGAATTTCATTTGCACATAAGCGCCTTGGAGAGCTTTTTAAGGTTTTGACGCATAATATCTTCATACGTCATCCCTGCTCTTGCTTCATCTGCCGTAATGTTGCCCAGAGGCTGAAATACATTTACGGTGATATTTGCATCTTTTGCTATTGTTTTTGTTACCTTGTCATTGACAAAATTTTCATAAAAGATTGTCTGAATTCCTTTTGCATGTATATCTTGAAAAATTCTTCTAATCGCTTTAGCACTCGGCTGGGCTTCAGGAGATAACCCAGTCAATGATTCTACATGAAAACCATATTTATTTGCTACATATCCAAGAGCGTTATGACTCACCACAATATTTTTCTGTTTACAATTTGAAAGTATTTTTTTATAATCTTCATCCAATTTTTGCAGCATTTTTATATATTTATCTCTATTTTTACTATAAAGTTCTCTATTTTTAGGCTCCAGCGTAATTAACTCTTTTGTAATAACCTCTACCGCTTTTTTCATATTATCAAAATCAAGCCAATAATGAGGGTCAATACTTTGATGGTGTTTTGTATGCCCATAGTCTTGTGTAATCTCAAACTCGGTCAACTTGCGTAATTTAACATATTTACTAATATTTACTGCTTTGTGTTTAAATTTGAACCCATGCGTCCAAGGTTCAAGTCCTGCTCCGCTATAAATAACCAATGAGCTTTTTTCTATACCACTCATAAGTCTTGGAGTTGGTTCAAAACTATGTGGATCAACACCGAAAGGTAAGATATTAATCAGCGTGATCGTGTTTTCTGCTACATGTTTTGTAATATCATATAGAGCAAAGGTCGTTACACCCACTATCGGTTTAGCGTTTGCTACACTATTTCTTTCATTTCTCATAAGAACGAACAGTGTAACTAACAAAAAAACAAGAATCAATGAGACAATCTTTAAATTTTTCATTTTTCGACCTTAAAAAGAGTTTTTATTCATTGTATGCAATTATACCCTCTTTTTTCCCGTTTGATAATATAAGATTTTTTAGATATAATTCGCCACTTTAATTTAGGAAAATATATATGACTACCAGTCTTTTACTTATAATCCAAATCGTCTTAGTTGTCATCTTGGTAATAGCGGTGCTATTGCAAAAAAGTTCAAGTATCGGTCTTGGTGCGTACAGCGGTTCCAATGAATCTGTTTTCGGTGCAAAAGGACCAAATAGTTTTTTAGCAAAAGCCACATTTATCATAGGCTTTTTATTTGTTATCAATACCATAACGTTAGGTTACATGTATTCACAATCTGCTCAGTCTTCTGTTGTAGATGAAATGACTCCGACAACAAATGTTGCTGCTCCAGCAGCTCCTACTACAACACCGACAACACCAAAAAAATAATTTTTATAAGGGAGAAGTAAAATGTTAAACGAAATATTTAAAGAATGTGAGACAAAAATGCAAGGCAGCATTGAGCATATGCAAAGAGATTTCAAAACACTGAGAACGGGAAAGGTTACGACATCCGTACTTGATAATGTAAAAATTGACTATTATGGAACAGCTACACCACTTGATCAAGTTGGTTCTGTAATAGCTGCGGATGCAACAACTATTGTTGTAAATCCTTGGGAAAAAAATCTACTCTCGGACA
>JALUBM010000241.1 GCA_027044845.1 Sulfurimonas sp. | reverse complement strand
TCACCTAAAGGAGCACCGTGTGCATGGTGTGAGCCTTCAAGAGGACCTGCACCTTTTGCTATAATAGTATTTGCAATGATTAAAACCGGTCTATCTGCTTTTTTTGCTTGAATGATTGTTTCATCAATTTCATCATAATCATGCCCGTTGCACTCTAAGACTTCCCAGCATTGTGATTCAAATCTGGCACGAATATCTTCGCTGATGCTTAAATCTGTATTTCCTTCAATGGTAATACGATTTGAGTCATAAATAAGCACTAAATTATCAAGTTTATTATGCCCAGCTAAAGAACAAGCCTCATAACTGATGCCCTCTTCTAAATCACCGTCTCCACAAAAACAGTAGACATTATGGTCAATTAAATCTGCCGTATCGCTGTTGAGCTGTGCTGCCATAAACTTTGATGCCATAGAAAAACCTACAGCATTTGCAATACCCTGTCCAAGCGGTCCTGTTGTTATTTCTATACCTTTAGTATGTCCATATTCAGGATGTCCCGGTGTTTTAGAATCAAGCTGACGAAACTGTTTTAAATCTTCTAACTCTAAGCCGTATCCCCAAAGATAATACAGTGAATAAATAAGCCCTGTAGCATGCCCGCCTGAAAATACAAGTCTGTCACGGTTAAGCCATTGAGGATTTTTCGGATTATGATTTAAATGCTCACTTAAAACCACCGCAATATCAGCAAGCCCCATAGGTGCGCCCGGATGACCAGAATTAGCACGCTGCACCATATCTGCTGCTAAAAATCTTATTGTGTTTGCCATTTTTTGACGCATTGTATTATCGCTCATTTCTTATTCCTTATGTAAGTAGACTTCTTAGAAAGCTTTTTGGAAAGGCTCAGACCAACGGAAGGATTTGCCCTTGGAAAAAAGTTTTCTAAGAAGTCGGTTTATGTCTGTTTATATATTTTGTTAATAAAGGTGACAACTCGCTTGACAAGCTCTCATCAAAATTGCACATCTCATTTGTCAGCTCGTCCGCTAAAAGATTCGCCTCATCTGTTGCCGTCTCTAACCCTAATATCGTAACAAAACTGTTTTTGTCTTCATCATTGTTCGTCAGTTTTCCTGCTTCTAAAGAGCTTTGTGTTACATCCAATATATCATCTTGAATCTGAAATAACAATCCCAGCTTAATTCCAAAATTATAGAGTTTATCCGCTACATCCTCACGCCCTACAATCAACGCACCCATTTTTAAAGAAGCGGCAATAAGTTTTGCAGTCTTATTTGTATGGAGTATTTTAATATCTTCGATTTGTAAAGGTTTGTTTTCAAAATAGCAGTCAATCGCCTGTCCTAAAACCATCCCGTTCAACCCGCCGTTGCTTGCAAGCTCACGAATCAGCTTCACTCTCGTCTCATCCGAAAAAGGTGCATTGGACAAAATTTCAAAAGAGTAGGTATTCAGTGCATCCCCGACTAAAATTGCCGTTACTTCATCAAAGCTCACATGTAGAGTTGGTTTTCCTCGTCGCAGCGGTGAGTTGTCCATAGCAGGAAGGTCATCATGAATCAATGAATAGGTATGTAAAAACTCTACAGCCAAAGCAGCATATCTTGCAGATTCGAGCATTAACGGATTGTATGCTTTGACCACTCCGAGTAAAAGTGCGGGACGAAATCTCTTTCCGCCAGCTTCGAGCATATTTTGCAAGGCACTCTCATAGGTAGGGTGAATGCTCTTTGATGTCGGTAAGTTGTCTAATAAAAATTGCTCGAAGTTTTGCATGTGAAATTGTATTGTTTTTCTACTTAATATTTACAAAAAATTGGAACTTATTACGCTCAAATAAAAGAGAAGAATAATCTTTGAAATTTTCTATATAACGTCGTAGCTCATTTTGGTTTTTAATTCTCACGCCGTTTACTTGAATCAGCCTGTCTCCGATTTTTAGCCCGTAATTTTGAAATGTTTTACCTAAAGAGCTTACATGTAAACCCTCATCAAAATAGATACCTTTTTGTTCTAAAAAAGTATCACTTAAAAAACCGCCGCCGTACCTTTTTTGACTCTGTACCCAAAAAGTCAAGAATTTCGCACCGCGTTTTACTTTTACTTTATGTTTTGAACCCAATTTACTAAAAAGAATTTTTCTCATTAAAATGGCTGCATTTCGTACTTTTTTATTATCATACATAACAATACAATCGTTCACTTTAAAAGGATTATCTTTCATAAAAGGGTCGCTTGCATCTACAATGACCTGATTATTTTCATCATAAACACGTATGCCGATGTCTGAATAGAGAACTTGTTTAGTCTCTAAAAAATGTTTTATATACTCTTTTTGTATCACGCCTTTAGCTGTTGCAATCCCTTCCACAGAACAACAACTGCTTGAGATTAATGCAGGTAGAGACAATGCTTGATTATATTTTGCAAATGAATTGAGCCCGATTTGACCCTGTATAAATCTGCCCTCTTTGGCATCTTTATCATTTAAAATTGCACTGCCAAGCTGCAGACGCATATTTACATCATACGGATAAGCAAATGGTTTTGTATCTTTTGCAAGATATAAAGACAAAAAAGGGTCATATTTAATAATTTGTATATTTGGAATTTCTTTAGTAAAAAGAAGACATTGTGCGTTTTTTAGAGGAATGTGAAGCCCTTCTTTTTGCATTATATGTGCATCTTTGGCTTTTTGCACACAGGCTGTATAACCGCCTTTACAGGCATAAAGGTTGAAAAGAAAAAGATGAAGCGCTAGAAATAGGCGAAACACCTATTTTAATCCGCCAAGCATACTCATAGCACTGCTTTGTTGATTTTGCTGTACCATTTTGTTTGCATCATTAATAGCACCAATAATTAGAATTTGCAAGGAATCTTTATCGGATAAGAGTTCATCATCAATAGTTAAATCAAGCACTTCACCTTTTCCATTAATTTGCACTTCAATCATACCTCCACCACTTTTAACACTAAAAGTTTTAGATTCTAATTCTTCTTGAAGTTTTGCAGCATTTTCCTGCATTCCCTCAAACATTTTTCCCATATCTCCTAAACCACTAAACATCACTATATCTCATCATGAATTGCATTTATATTATTTTTATCATTCAAAAGAACGACTCTCGGCTTATAGTTTTCAAGATCTTTCTCATTATAAGTCGCATACGCAACCACTATGATTCTATCACCTTTATGAACTTTTCTTGCAGCTGCACCATTTAAGCAAATATCACGTTTGCCACGCTCGCCTAAAATGATATAGGTAGAAAATCGCTCACCGTTATTAATGTTCAATATTTCAACTTTTTGCCCAACTCTCATCTTTGAAGCTTCTAAGAGCTCTTCATCTATCGTAATCGAGCCAACATAGTTTAGGTTGGCATCAGTAACAGTAGCACGATGGATTTTGCTGTACAACATCTCTATCGTCATTATTTTATCTACCCATTTGCTTTTGCATGTCAGCTGGTGAAATCGGTTCATCCCACATTTCAGTATCAATGACGTATTCTTCAACTACATTACCGCCAATAATATGTTCAGTAACAATTTTGTCGATTTTCTCTTTTGTAA
The DNA here is from genome assembly GCA_027044845.1 of Sulfurimonas sp. Classification (GTDB taxonomy): domain Bacteria; phylum Campylobacterota; class Campylobacteria; order Campylobacterales; family Sulfurimonadaceae; genus Sulfurimonas. Next base: position 197 of record JALUBM010000241.1, on the reverse strand, counting down.
GCCCTGCGTACATAGTATGACCCGGTTCAACAAGCATGACAGGTCCGGCAGAACAACGATTCATACATGAAGTACGAATAGGTTGCACCGTTCCCATAATTCCCTCTTGCATCAATTTTTGAGCAAGATATTGAAATAAATCCTGCGTTGCAGGTGTAACACATGAAGGTTTTGGCATACCTGGAGGAGCTGATTGC
>JALUBM010000240.1 GCA_027044845.1 Sulfurimonas sp. | reverse complement strand
CCAAATTTATTGTCAAAAATTGTCTCGTTTTCAACACTTTTAACAATTTTAGCAGTATCATCATAAATAGTTTTCATTTGAGAACTTTGTGTTTTTAGAATGGAATTCAGTTTAGAAACGTCTCCTTCTAAAATATTAACAACATTCAATGCTGCTTTCACTTCGGGTGTCTTACCTAACTCTTTTTTTCTTTTTTCTAAGATTTTTGTCATTAAAGACATATTTTTATAAAGGTTTGCAGTAACTGTAAGTATGTTTTTTATTGAAGAAAAACCATGCTTAAGATTTTGTTCTAAAAGGATAGTAGTCTCATCATCATTATTTTCTTCAAGTTCTAAAATAGAGTGTATCTGCTTACGAAGATTTTCACTTTTATTCTCAAGTAATCTATCAAAATAGAGTGAAAAGTTATTTGGCGTAGGTGGTAAATTATCTGCAATCAATGCATTTAAAACTTCTTTAGCATAGACTTCTATGTCACTAGAAGAACTATTAATATCCACATTACTACTTATAGCAGATGCATTCGATTTGGACTCTACCTTAGAACTATTAAGACTTTTTTTTACTTTAGTTTTCATCACATCTGCCATATTTACTCCTTACTCTTTTTCATTCTTAATTAAAACTTCATCAATCATGCCATATTTTTGTGCTTCTGCAGCACTCATAAAGTTATCACGATCAGTATCTTCTTCGATTGTTTTAATTTTTTGCCCTGTATTTTTAGCCAAAATATCATTTAATTCTTTTTTCATACGCAAAATTTCTTCCGCTTGAATTGCTATGTCTGTTGCCTGACCCTGTGCCCCACCTAGTGGTTGATGAATCATAATTCTTGCATGAGGAAGAGCATAACGCTTACCTTTTTCACCACTAGAGAGTAAAAAAGCTCCCATTGATGCAGCTTGTCCAATACAAATCGTTGCTACAGAGGGGCGAATATAGTTCATTGTGTCAAAAATAGCCATTCCCGCAGTTACTACTCCACCTGGAGAGTTAATATAAAAATAAATATCTTTTTCAGGATCTTCAGCTTCAAGAAATAAAAACTGTGCAACTATTGTTGAAGCAACAGCATCATTAACCTCTCCACTAAGCATAACAATTCTATCTTTTAAAAGACGAGAAAAAATATCATAAGAACGTTCACCACGCCCTGATTTCTCCACGACATAAGGGATATAGCTCATAATTTACGCTTCTAATTTTTCATTTAAAAGTGCTGTTAACACTTTGTCTTCTACCATTGACATTTGAATTGCAGGAAGGTATCCTGCATCTTTGTAATGATCATATGCTTTTTGAGGATCTTGTCCCATTTGCATTGCTTCAAAATAAATTGTTTGCATTACTTCTTGTTCCTCTACTTTTACACCAAGTTCTTGTGCTAAAGCATCAATGATGAAAGTTGCTTTGACACTTTTGATAGCATCTTCTCGAAAACTTTCACGAAGTTCTTCTAATTTTTCTGCATTTTCACGAAGTTCTTTTATTTCATCTTCACTCATTTGTGAAGCTTTTTTGTTTACGGCCATATCAATTTCTTGTTCAACAACAAATTCAGGCAGATCAAAATCAATTTTTTCAACAAGTGTTTCAAGTAATTTTGGCTTTAACTCATCGTTATAAAGTTTTGCTTGTTTCTCTTGTTCAAGTGCTTTTTTTACTTCATCTGTTAATTTATCAAGATCTGCATTTTCATCACCAGGAAGTAATTTTTTTGCTAATTCATCATCAATAATAACTTCATCTTTAACCTTTATACCGTTTACTTTTACTTTAAATTCTGCATCTTTTCCAGCTAAAGATTCAGAACCGTAACTTTCGGGGAAAATAACATTAATAATTACTTCTTCATCCTTTTCTATACCGATTAATTGATCTTCAAAACCAGGAATAAACTGCCCAGAACCAAGTTTGAGTTCAAAATTTTCGCCAGCACCACCTTCAAAAGCTTTTCCATCAACAAAACCTTCAAAATCAATAACAGCAGTATCACCCTCTTCCATTTTGCGGTTATGCTTAATGTCAACTAAAGGTGCTTGGCTTTCAGCTATATCTTTAATTCTCACATCAACTTCATCGTCTTTTACTTCAGGTTTTGCAAAATCAGGGACAAAAGATTTTACATTTTCGAGATTAATTTCTGGACGCATTGCAACTTTTACAGCTACGTCTATTTTTTCATCACTTTTATCAAATTTTGAAATAGTCGGCTCACCAATCAATGATGCATTATCAATGTTTAGTTCCTCTAAACCTTTTGCGAGTACCTCACGAAGAGCCTCTGCTTCAGCATCTTCTACAAGTTTTTCGCCATATTGCTTTTTGATGATAGCAACAGGAACTTTCCCTTTACGAAAACCTTGAACATTAGCAGTTTTAGAGAGTTGTTTCGCAATTTTTTCTATATTTGCGTTTACTTCATCTCTTGAGATTGTAGCTTCAATTTGGGCATTTGCACCATTAATTTTATTTGATTTGATTTCCATCAATTTCCTTTGCACTATTATTTTGAACAATCATACCAAAAATGTGCTTTTTTTACGATTAATTTTTACATAAATTTGGTCTAAAATTTAAAATCAGAATCCATAAAACAGCTAAATCAATCATTACATCAGCAAAATTAAAAACAGCAAAATTAAATCCGCAGTGCCAATACACCATATCAACAACACCACCATGAATAAATCTGTCATAAATATTTGAAAATGCACCACCAAGTAATAATCCCACAGGCATAGCATAACAAAGCTTTTTCAAATAAAGTATATAGACTAAAACCCCACTCACAAGAAAAAGCTGAATATATTTTAAATATTCGGCCAAAAAGGCAAACATTGAAAAAGCAACACCTTTGTTATAAACAAGAATCAAATCTATACACTTTGTATAATAACGAAATCCATCCACAAACAAAGATTTAATATTTTGATCAATTATAAATATACCTGCAAGCGTAAAAAATACAATAGCAGATAAGCGAAGTGTTCTATTATTCATTTAGAGCTTTCGTAAAGAAGTTTACCATTTCATCCATTTTTTCATTCATTTTCTCATGCTCCTTACATTCTAAAAGTACGCGAAGTTTATTTTCTGTTCCCGAATAACGAATTAAATGGCGAATACCCGCTGCTTCAAGTTCTTTGAGCTTTTTATCTAATGAATTTATCTCTATTAAAGGCTTTTTTGTCTTTACATGTAGATTTACTAATTTTTGAGGATAAAGTGAAAATGGGCGTAAAACTTTTGAAGCTGATTGCTTTTTATATATAAGTAGAGCCAAAACCTGCAACGCCGAAACAAGACCGTCTCCCGTTTTTGCAAAGTCACTCATAATGACATGACCACTTTGCTCACCACCAAAATTAATGCCTTTTTCTTTCATAATTTCTAAAACATGCTTGTCCCCAACATCTGAACGAAACAGCTTCAAATCATGTGCCTGCATATAATCATCAAGCCCTTGATTACTCATAACAGTAGCGACAATACCTCCGCCTTGTAATATTTTTTGCTCATTTAAATGTACACCAAGTGCACCCAAAAGCTGATCGCCATCAACAACTTCGCCTTTTTCATCGACTATAACAAGTCTGTCCGCATCGCCATCAAGGGCTATCCCTAAATCAGCTCTGTACTTTACAATACTACTACATAAATCTTTTGTATGTAAAGCACCACAATCCTCATTAATATTAAAACCATTTGGTTCATTATGCAGAATAATAACCTCAGCACCTAA
>JALUBM010000239.1 GCA_027044845.1 Sulfurimonas sp. | reverse complement strand
GTATTATATTTGTGTTAACGAAGCTTTGCATCGAAGCCTACAGTCTCTACCAAATTGGATAGATTTGTCCAAATATATCAATAAAAACAAATACTACCTGACAATGGGCATTGACAGAATTTTTGCAGTGGAGGCAGTTCAAAATGGTATTATCATTGATGCAGGAAGTGCCATAACTGTAGATATTGTAAAAGATAGTAGTTTTAAAGGTGGTTTTATCTATCCAGGACGAGAAGCAATGCAAAAAACTTATGAAAATATTTCACCCGCATTGGCATATTCATTTAACTTTGAGTGTGACTTGGATATAATGCCAAAAAATTCACAAGATGCAATAAGTTATGGATACTTAAAGACATTTTATTGTGAAGTGATGTCTCATCAATTACCTATTATTTTGACAGGTGGTGATGCATCAGAATTTAAAAAAATATTTGCGGATGCGAAAGTAGATTCCGCTTTGATTTTTAATTCCATGAAAAAGATTATAAAAGAGAATGAGGATAAATTATGCTGACAGTTGCACTACCCAAAGGTCGTATTGCCAAAGAGACTTTAGAAATTTTTGAAACTATTTTTGGAGACAGTTTTAAATTTGATGACAGAAAACTCATACTTGAAACGCCGAATTTTCGTTTTTTACTTGTGCGTAATCAAGATGTTGCAACTTATGTCTATCATCAAGCAGCCGATATTGGCGTAGTAGGACTTGATACTTTAGAAGAACAAGGACTTGATGTTGTTCGTTTGCTTGACTTACGTCGTGGAATCTGCAAAGTAGCTATAGGCATGCGAAAAGGTGAAAAGCTTGATTTAACAAAGCCTGAGCTTAAAGTTGCATCGAAAATGGTTAATATCACCAAGCGTTACTTTGAAGAAAAAGCCGTTAGTGTAGAGATAATTAAGCTTTACGGTTCTATAGAACTTGCTCCACTTATTGGTCTTGCGGATATGATAGTTGACATTGTAGAAACAGGCACCACGATGAAACAAAACGGCTTAGAAGTCGTACAAGACATTATGACAAGCTCAACTTACCTTATAGCAAATAAAAATAGTTATATTAGTAAAAAAGATGAGGTGCTAGATATTTATGAGAAAATAAATAAAATCATAAAAGCAGAAAATGACTAATCTCGACCTATATGCTAAGGCTGAACATCTTTTAGGCATAGAAGAAGCCACAGAAGCGTTGTATAATTTATACCGTTCAGAGTTGGATGAATATAATGTAAAAACACTACTAGATGTCGGATGTGGACGTGGTGGATTTATACAGCGAATGACAAGCGACGGTGTCACATGTAAAGGTATTGATTTAAGCTCCCTTATGATTGAAGAGTGTCAAGCACAAGGGCTTAATGCTGAATGTGTGGATGTAAAAGATGTCGAGGGCAAATTTGATGCTGTTGTCAGTATTTTTGATGTGCTTAATTTTATGGACAAAAAGGCACTTATCACTTTTTTAGACTCTATAACAAACAGACTTAATGAGAAAGGAATTTTTATAGCCGACATTAACACGCTTTACGGTTTTAGCGATGTTGCCGAGGGTACCATGAGTAGTGAGAATGAAAATGAATTCTTAAGTGTTGATGCCATATTTAAAAATAATAAACTACATACAAAGTTTACACTTTTTGAAAAAAATAATGATGGAAATTATACAAAATATCAAGATACGATTATACAGTATTTTCATAAAATACAAATTTTTCAGAACTTAACAGGTCTAAAACTTATAGAAAAACAGACTTTTTCGCTTTATGATAGTAAAGATAAGATGCTTTTAATCTTTAAAAGACGATAATTAAAATATATAAACATAGGAGAAAAAAATGAGTAAACATAAAATAAAAATTGAGAAAATATTTGAACACCCAATGTCGGGGAATATTGATAGTAAAAAGTTGCTTTTGGCACTAGAACATTATGGTGCAAAAATTGATTTAAACAAAGAACATCGTGCAATTATTCATCTTAATGGGAAAGAACATTCAATGGCACTTTCACATAGACCAGAACTATCAAAAGATGCTGTTGTAAAACTTCGTCACTTTTTAGAAAGTGTAGGTCTTACTCAAGATAAACTGTAGTATTTTAATACTGCAGTTTCATAAACACAAATAGACTAATCACCCCAATTAAGTTTCTCTTTTAAGACATCAAAATAATTAAATTCTTCCCTGCGAATAAGTTTGACTTTCTTTTTTGCAAGCTGTATATGGATGCTTTCCCCTACTTCAAGTTCATGCTTATCCTGCCCATCTATTATTATTAAAGCTCTATCTTTGGGTGTTTTCATCTCTATAGAAAATTCGCCAGGGAGTACAACGGGGCGTTGTGTAAGTGAATGTGGACAAATCGGTGTCAGAGCAAAAACATTTGTCAGAGGAAAAAGCACAGGACCCCCAGCTGAGAGATTATAAGCCGTTGAACCTGTTGGCGTTGACACAATCACACCATCGCCATAGTAAGTATTAAACGCTTTAGAATCAACCAGTGTTTCTACATGTATCATATTTGAAACAGATGGTCGTGTTAGCACAATATCATTAAAAGCATAAAGTGTAACTTCTTTTTCATTTTGTACAAAATGGGCTTCAAGAATTGAACGTTCATCTATTCTATACTCTTCCTTAACCAAATTTTCCACAAATTCATCAAGTTCTTCTAAGTTTATATCGGCTAAAAAACCTAAACTGCCTGCATAAACACCAAAAATTGGTATATCATATTTAAAAGAACGTCTCACTGTAGAAATGAGCGTACCATCTCCACCTAAGGTAACCAGAGCATCGGAATATTTACAGAGATGGTCAAATTCCATACCCATAACACCAATCATTCCACCACTTATGCTTTCAATAGTAACTTCAATATGAAATTTATTAAAGATTTTTTCAAGTTTAAAATAGCTTTTTTTTAATTCTGGGGTAGAAGGTCGTAAAATAACACCAATTTTTTTAATTATTTTTCTTTGCAAAATTTACTCTTTTATACAATTATTTTTTCAATTATACTATATTTTCTAACGGAATTTAGGTATAATCGCAAAAATTATTTATATAGGACTCTATATTTTGAGAACTCATTACTGTACAGATTTAAATGAAACGAATGTTGGAGAAGATGTCGTTCTCACTGGTTGGGCGAATAACTATCGTGACCACGGTGGAATTATTTTCATAGATTTACGAGATAAAACAGGGCTTATTCAGCTTACATGTGACCCAGAAGATTCTAAAGAAGCACATGTCATAGCAAACAATGTTCGGGATGAATATGTTTTAATTGCTAAAGGAAAAGTACGTCTTCGAGGTGAAGGTTTAACGAACCCTCGTTTAAAAACAGGGGTTATTGAAATAGTAGTTACTGAGCTTACCATAGAAAACAAATCAGCTCCCGTTCCTTTTGTCATAGGTGATAAAAATGTCGGTGAAGAGACAAGACTTAAATACCGTTATTTGGAACTTCGCGACCCTGCTATGTTTGAAGTATTTCGTTTACGCTCAAAAGCGGCAATCGCAGCGAGAAATATTCTTGATAAAAACGGATTTTTAGAAGTCGAAACACCTATTCTTACAAAATCAACACCTGAAGGGGCAAGAGATTATTTGGTACCTTCTCGTGTACATAACGGCGAATTTTACGCATTGCCTCAATCTCCACAACTTTTCAAACAGCTTTTAATGGTTGGTGGATTTGATAGATACTTTCAGATAGCAAAATGTTTCCGTGATGAAGATTTAAGAGCCGATAGACA
>JALUBM010000238.1 GCA_027044845.1 Sulfurimonas sp. | reverse complement strand
TTTTTATTTCAAAGACAAGCATTTGTACTCAAAAACGCTTTAAAAGCGATTTAGGGCTATTTTTGTTAATCCTATCGCTATTTAAAATTCAAAGTGAAGAGCCATCCGCAGGATAGAGGGCGTAGCCCGTTGATGTCCTACAAATAGCTACGGCATATCATTGAGCGAAGCGAGGAACTTATCTGCACTAGCTAATTTATGCACTAGCGAAGTGGAACACTTCTTCCTAAACCACTGTTCTTGCTCTTAAAAACTAAAAGCGACTAATCGACCTTGGTCGATTATGTCAAGACACCTTTTAATCAGTTCGCTAGAACTGCATCAAATAAAATGAAATATTGAGGGAGTGAAACGGACTCAATATTCCTATTGTTTTTTGCCCTTTATTATTAAAAACCTTTATTAGAAACAGTTATAGGGGTGTGAATAACTTTTTCATCTTCCCATTTTATGGGGGTTTGAGGCACTAAAAAAAAATAATAGTGTGTCCAAATGGATATGCATTTTGTGTCCAAATGGATATGCATTTTGTGTCCAAATGGATAAAATTGTGTCCATTGTTTAATTAAGGTCATATTAATATAATGTGTCTTATAATTCTTATAGGTCACAATTTACAAAAAGGGGTCACAAAATGGCAACAATATCAACAAAAAGAAAAACTGTAAAGAAGTCTAACTTGGTTAAAATTAAAAATGACCTTGTAGAAAGTTTTGTTAAATCAAATAATTTAACAGCTCTTAAGATCCTTTTCTTTTTAGCTTATGATTTAAAGAGTAAACCTACTCATTTAACAAAGATAAAAATAAATACTAAACAGCTTTGTGAGTATTGTAATATTAATGAGCAAACTCTTAAAAAGAATATTAAGAGAATGCAAGAAACATCTGTTAGCTGGAAAGATGAAAAAGCAGAAAATTTTGTAAGTGTTATACCTATTGCAAAGTTTGGGTATAACGGCTTTTTAGAGATAGAAATGTTTGATTGTATTCTAAATATGATACTTGAAGTTAAGAATAAATATACACTTGTAAATGCTGAACAACTTATGAGATTAAAGTCAAAGCATAGTGCAAGAATGATATTGCTCCTTGAGATGATGAACGGCTTTGATGAACACGTTCCAAAGTTAAAAAAATATGACCTCGAAGAGCTTAACCTTTTGTTTGGTACAAATTATAAAAGGCTTGGTGAGTTTGATAGAAAAATACTTAAACCTGTAAAAGAAGACTTGGACACAAATTCAAAGCTCTCTTTTGTTTACGATGTGAATTACGATAAAGAGGCTCATACAGTAGGAAGAGCAAAAGCCGTTGGCGTTACAATCCACTTGATAGATAATAATCCGCAACCAACACTATTTTAGTGTTGGAAATAAATCAATTTACTATATAGTAAATTATATGATAAAATACAAAAAACAAAGGAGCTTAAATGCTAAACGAAAACACGACAACGGATACACAAAAAGAACTAACAACACAGCAAAAAATAAATGCGAAAATAAAAGAGCTAAAGAAGCTTGCTACAATAGACAAACAAATTGCAACTATGAAAGCAAAAATCGAGAAGCTAAAAGAAGATAAAAAAGAGCTTGAAAATAAGTACGGTCTTTAAAATAAAAAGCAAATAGTTTACGATTGCTTTTTCTCATCTGATATCCCTTTAGGGTATCAGTGAGTACTCACTGATACCTTGGCAGGATATCAGATGAGTTTTTCAGTCGCAAGCTTAGTGAAAAATGATATAATACTCCAAAAGTATTTGGAGTATTATTATGGCGGAAGCGAAAAGTAGCGGTCATTTTGCAGTTGGTGGGAGTGGATATTTTTATCATAATGACCGAAGTCATAAGACAAAAAACTCAATTTTTTCAGATGAAAAAAATGATGTTTCTTGTAGTGCAAATGAGGCTATGAAAATGTATCGGCAAGAACTTCAAAAAAGAAGTGAAGCCTACACCGCCCGCACAAATCAAAAATTACAAAAGAATATTGCTACACACCGAAGCCTAATTATTAATCTACACCAACACCACACACTAAACGACCTTGAAGAAGTTAAAAAATATCTTGAAAAATATCTTGATACAAAGGTGCTACAAATTGCTATTCATCGGGACGAGGGATATGTCGATAAAGAGACGGGCGAAGAGCATAAAAATTATCACGCGCATATCGAACTTATGGGCATAGATAGTCACGGCATATCAATAGCACAACACCAGAACAAAAATAAATCAAAAAAACAAGTCAAAGCAACACGAGAAAAACGACTTGATAAAAAATTCTATTCCGACTTCCAAACTTTTCTGGCAGATAGCTTGAAAATGGAACGGGGAAAGCACAACTCAAAAGCGGTTCGATTGGATACATACGATTGGAAAAGAGAGGCGGAAATTAGAAGCGATTTGGTAGCAGAAGCCACGAAAGAAATCAAAGCGAAAATAAAAGACGTAAAGGCTCAATTCAATCAAGAAAAGCAAGCTTTGGTTGATAGTGGAACGGCTACAAAAGAACAGCACGCAATTTTGAAAGCAAAATACAAAGAGCTTGAAGCACTTGCCAAAGATAAGGGGTTAAACCTTGAACAGTTGAAGAAGCTCAAGGGTAACAAAGCGATAATGGAAGAGATTATTGAGGACTTTACAAAGACCGCATTATATAAGCCAGATGATTATAAAGTCACGACTGCTGCCGAAGTCAAAGAGGCTCAAGAGGTCGCAAAGGCTCAAGCCAAAGAGCTTGAAGAACTTAGAGTATTAAAACGACAAAACCGCAAAGAGATTGAGAAACTTAGAGAACAGGTGCAAGAGCTAGAAAGTGACAATTACTCTCTCAAAGAGAAGCTAAGAGAGCTTGAAAAAGAACTCAACATCAACAAGGCAGATAATCAAATATCAACTGAAAAAAGTTATCAGCATAAGCTATTTTTTGAAAAATACAAAGCTCTGATAACCTCTGATTTACGAGGTTACTTTGTTAAATCAGAGGGGTTACAAACGAACTTTTTTAACAAAAAGATTGGTGTGAAAGTTCGTGATTTAGGGGATAGGATAGAGGCAAATGGAACAAATACCGAAGAGCAAGTTAAGCTAATACTTGACATAGCCCAGGCTAAGGGTTGGGACTTATCTAATCTCAATATTAGAGGGGATGAGTATTTTATTAGCGAAGTAAAAAGGCAAATAAGTGAGAGAATTTTTAGGCAAATGAGAGACAAACAAATAGAAAGTGAAGAGCCTACTCTTACTCCTGAACCTGAACCTAATAAGCTTAATGACGCAGACTATCTTTTTGAAATGTTTGAAATGCTTGAAGAGACTACTCCTACTCCTGAACCTGATGAATTGAGTAATGAAGAGATAGCAGAGATAGCAGAGATAAATTACAAGAAATTAGACAACTATCAAGACCTGACGGACACTAAGGCAGTATCGGCAGGGCAATGGATGGATATATATAGACATATGAGAGATGAAATCGAAAAGAAATATGGCAAAGATAGCCCAGAATATGAGCTACTTATGCAAGATTATGATACTAGATACGATATAGAAAGTGAACTCCAAAAAGAGCAAAACGAACAGCAAAACGAACAGCAAAACGATTTTAATATGTAAATCGGCTCATATTTGAGCGTGAAGCTCTTTTTATTTCAAAGACAAGCATTTGTACTCAAAAACGCTTTAAAAGCGATTTAGGGCTATTTTTGTTAATCCTATCGCTATTTAAAATTCAAAGTGAAGAGCCATCCGCAGGATAGAGGGCGTAGCC
>JALUBM010000237.1 GCA_027044845.1 Sulfurimonas sp. | reverse complement strand
ATACATCATTATAGTCTAAAGTTTTACAAATGTCAAAACTTATTTGACATTTTGCTATATTATTAAAGCATAAAGGGTAGAAATGTCATTTTTATTTTTTGGACTCTTCGCCTTTTTCACGTTCTTGCGATTTTGTTTTATGATAACCAGCAAATATAAATATCATAAATAAAAGAAAAAAAATCATCATTAAGGTATCGAAAAAAGTACTCATCTATTATGCCCTATCAAATGTAGAATAATTTTGGCGTATCGCATCATAAAGAACTATTCCTGTACTGATAGCAAGGTTAAGACTACGTCCCTCTTTTGTCATAGGGATAGTAATATTTTGAGATTTATATCTGTTTAAAATCTCTTCGGGGATTCCTTTTGTCTCACTGCCAAAGAAAATATAATCACCCTCGTGAAAGTCTGCATCAAAATAGGGTCTGTCTGTTTTTGTTGTGGCAAAATGAGCATTATCCGTAATATCATTATATTCAAAAAATTCTTCTATACTTTGCCAAACCTTCAAATCAAGCTTATTCCAATAATCCAAACCTGCACGTCGCACAGCCTTTTCATCTATGTCAAACCCTATAGGCTTAATAAGATGCAAAGTCGCTCCAGCATTCACACATAGTCGTCCAATTGCACCAGTATTATTAGGAATTTGAGGATTTACTAAAACTAAATTAAAAGACATTAAAAAATTACCGTTCTATTTGCATAGGTAAAAATTCTATCTTCTAATGCAAGTTTTAACGCACGAGAAAGCACCATTTTTTCAACATCTCTTCCTGAACGCTGCATATCTTTCCAGCTATATGCATGGTTTACATGTATAATTTCTTGGGCAACAATAGGTCCTTCATCAAGATTATTATTAACAAAGTGTGCTGTTGCTCCAATGATTTTAACACCTCTATCATAAGCTTGCTTATAAGGGTTCGCACCTATAAAAGCAGGTAAAAAGGAATGATGTATATTCATAATTTTGTTCTTAAATGTTTCTACAAATTTCGGTGTTAAAATTCGCATATATTTTGCCAAAACTATAAAATCAATATCTTCAAAACTTTGTATCGCCTCAATAATTTTGTTTTCATGTTCTTGGCGTTCTAAACCTTCATGCGAAATTGTTATATACGGTATATCAAATTTACCAACAAATAATTTTAAATTATCATAATTGGAGATAACAGCTACAATATTTGCTTCAAGTTCACCAGCTTCATGCCGAATAAGAATATCACCCAATGCGTGAATCTCTTTTGTTGCCATAATAACTATATTTTTCTTTTTAGGTGCAACTACCCTTAGCCCAGATTTTAAGGGAAGAACCTCTTTTAATGCATGTACAAGTTCATCTTTATCTACATTTCCATCAACAACACTACGCATAAAAAACTTATTGCTTTTTTTATCAACAAACTCGCTATTTGACAAAATATTTAAATCGTAACTAAAAAAAACACTTGAAACCTTATGTACAAGCCCTTTTTCATCATTTGCATCTATTAAAACTCGATACTGACTCATTTATAATTTTCCTTTTTCTAACTTTTCCACACGGGCGTCTATTGTTGCTAAAGTATACTCAAGAAAATTCAAAGTCATATCTACCTTTGCTTCAATATTTGAGTTATTTGGTGCCTGAAAGCCTTCAAAAAGCACTAAAAGTCTTTCTCTTATGGAGTTTAAATAGATTAATTCACTTTCAATCGAAGTAGTGACATTTTCGTTTATTTGACGAGGTAATTCTTCAATAGCAATATTTGCTTTTATTTTCTCTTCGTTTGTTTCTTGTACAGTTTTAAGAGAGGTATCTTCTTCCATTTCTGCCAATGTTGACAATATTACATCTTTTAGTTCCATGCTTTTAATAACCACCTTTCAAACTCTTTAAACTCAATTTCCGTGTCCATTTTTAAAAAATACTCTTTCATTTGAGTATTTACATGTAAAAATTTTTTTCTCATGCCCGACAATCTTCTAATAGCAATTTTTGCATCACTATTATTCGGATCTTTTTTCAAAACTTCTTTATATATATCTAATGCTTCTTCTTTTAGGCCTTGAAGTTCATAGATATTTGCTAAAGTCAAAGTCTGCATGAATAAACCAGCCTATTTTTCTATATAGTTTGCAATAATTGAGCCCATTTCACTCGTTGAGCAAACCTCTTTTGCATCGAACTGAGCCAAATCACCTGTTCTATATCCTTCACTCAATGCTTTTTTTACAGCCTTATCTATTTTATCTGCAGCAGCTTCTTCTTTAAGAGCATATCTCAACATCATTGATGCTGAAGAAATTGTTGCAATTGGATTAGCAATTCCTTGCCCTGCAATATCAGGTGCAGAACCATGAATTGGCTCATATACACCGATTTTATCACCGATTGAAGCAGATGGAAGTAAACCGATAGAACCACAAAGCATACTTGCTTCATCACTTAAAATATCACCAAAAATATTTCCTGTCAACATAACATCAAACTGTTTAGGATCACGTATCAACTGCATTGCTGCATTATCAACATACATATGAGAAAGTTCAACCTCAGGGTATTCTTTTGCTATTTCTTCCACAGTCTCTCTCCATAGTTGAGAAACATCTAAAACATTTGCTTTATCAATTGAACAAACACGTTTACCACGGGTCATGGCAATTTTAAATGCCTGATGTGCGATACGGACAATTTCATTATGACTATAAACCATCGTATTCCAGCCTTTTGTTTCATCTCTTCCTTTAGGCTCACCAAAATAGATACCCCCAATAAGCTCACGAACAACTATTAAATCGACACCACGAACAATCTCAGATTTTAAAGATGAAGCATTTACAAGTTCATCATAAACAACAGCAGGACGAAGATTTGCATAAACACCAAGTTCTTTTCTAAAGCGTAATAATCCACTCTCTGGACGTTTTTCACGAGGAAGATTATCCCATTTTTCGCCACCGATAGAACCAAAAAGTACAGCATCTGAATTCAACGACCCTGAAATTGTTTCTTGAGGAAGAGGGTCTCCTGTAATATCATACGCACATCCACCCATTAGTAGCTCTTCATATTTAAGAGAAAAACCGCTGTAAGATGCTACGGCATCCAAAACTTTTACAGCTTCGTCTATAATCTCAGGACCGATCCCATCACCTTTAATAAGTGCTATTTTATATGATTTCATTATTTTTTACCTTCTACTTCATTTTTTGCAAAGTTCATTAAACCACCTGCATCTATCAATTCTTGCATAAATGCAGGAATCGGAGTGAAATTATATGTTTTATGTGTGCTTGTATTTGTAATTGTACCTGCATTCATATCAACACTAATTTCATCACCCTCTTTAATCTCATTTGCTTCTTTTAACTCAAATATAGGCAATCCCATATTAAATGCATTTCTATAAAATATTCTTGCAAATGTAGGTGCAATAATAGCAGCGACACCAGCAGCTTTTAAAGCAATTGGTGCATGTTCGCGAGAACTCCCACAGCCAAAATTTTCATCTGCAACTATAACATCACCTAGAGTCATTTTATATACAAATTCTGGATCAGCATCTTCCATCACATGTTTAGCAAGTTCTTCAGGTACCGAAGTATTTAAATATCTTGCAGCAATAATCAAATCTGTATCTATATCTTTACCAAATTTCCAAACTTTACCATTTATATTTGCTTTTTGCATCTAAAATCCTATTGTTTTAACTAAATAATTTTGCGATTATAGCCAAATTGTAATGTGAAGTTAGTAAAGAATGATTTTATAAAGAAAAAATGATCATTATGGTGTTTAAAAAGGA
>JALUBM010000236.1 GCA_027044845.1 Sulfurimonas sp. | reverse complement strand
ATTTTTTTATCTGTTGAGGCATAAAGGCTGCGAACTCTTTTTCCATTCTCTTTTTTCAGTGTTACAAAGCTTTGTATATATTCAAAATCACATATATCTTTTAATGCGACATATTTATCAGACGCCAGAACTTGTAGCTCTATAGTATTTATAGAGTCTATATTTTTATCAACATTACTTTCAAGTCGTATGCGAACGAGACCTTTTTCATTAAAAAGTTTGCCATACTCTCCTTTAAGATAATATGCTCGTAATTCATTGGAAATGTCCTGCTCTGTAAAGCCCAACTCCTGCCCATACCTGTTTACATGTAACTTCAGCTCTTTCTCACCTAAAGTCGCATCGTCAGATATATTATAAACCCCTTTAATTTTTGAAAGCTCTTTTTCTAACTCTTTTAAATACGGTACAACATTTTTAGCATCTTTTGAACTCAAGCCTATTTCAACATCATGTGCTATAACACCCGCACCCGGTACTTTCACAACAAGCTCTTCAAATTTTGATTCTTGACCTGCTAATGCTTTTTTGAGTTTTTTGGCTATCTCTTTTGCATCTTTTGTACGTGTTTGAACCCTTGGATTATATTCTATTGATAAATAAGGACTGATATATTTGTCGAAAAAATTCTCAGGCGCTCTTTCATGCAAATCTACAAAGATATGAAACATATTTTCACCGAGTTCTGCTCTATTTTTAGCATCCATCTTAAAACCTATAACAGAGGTAACAGAGGAGACATCTTTTTTATTGATATTTTTAAGAATAATGTTTTCCAGTTTTGTAACAATTTTTTCAGTGTCTTTAAGCTCATTATTTATATTTACTTTGCCATAAACATAAATTTGCGTATTGTCAAAATCAGGGAAAAGCTGAAACTTTGTATGTTTTATCATGATAAATTCAAGAGAAATAATACTAATAATGATAAGAAAAAGAGAAACAAATTTTCTTTTAAATAAAAAATGTAATATTTTACTGTACCACACATACATTTTTTGCCAAAATTTCTTTGTAAAACTTCCCTGTTTGGAAACTCGTAGAAAATCATGTGCATGTAACGGTAAAAAATAAAAAGCTTCAAATAATGAAGAGAGTAAAAGCACTGTTATCATAATAGGAATTATTTTTATAAACATTCCCATTTCACCAGTCATTAATAGCATCGGTAAAAATGCAAAAACCGTTGTCAATGTTGCAGTCAAAACTGCAGGAAACATCTCTGCTGCCCCATTTATAACAGCCTCTTTTCTCTCCATGCCCTCTTCTAAATGCCTGTAAATATTTTCAGCAACAACTATAGCTTCATCGACCAACATTCCAAGAGCAATTAATGCACCCAAGAGAGAGAGCATATTTAAACTATCCCCAAGTATTTCGGTCACTATAAGACCTATCATAAAACTGACGGGGATACCAAGTGCCACAACAAAAGCAATTCCTCTGTTGATAAAAATAAGCATCGCTAAAAAAACAAGCATCAATCCGAAAATTATATTTGAAAAGACTGTATTGAGACGGTTTTTAATCCATACCGAAGTATCGGTATAAATATTATAATCCAATTCAGAGTGTTTTGCCTTTTGCTTTTTTAAGAGCTTTCTTATCTTTTTTACCAAGGTAATAGCATTTCCATTTTTACTTTTTGTTACATTAATAGAAACATTGCGTACACCATTATAATGAGAGAGTTCCGCTGCATCGCTCAGTTTAAAGGCAACCTCTGCAATATCACCGATTTTTACCTTTTTTCCGCCTACATCAAGGACAAGATTTTCAACTGTCTCTTTCGTTTTTTCACCGTTATACGTTGAAATATACAGATGATTTGCTTTTTGTTTAATAGTTCCTATCGGAAAAATTGAGCTTATTTTAGAAAGTTTGGCGATGACTAAAGTTGAAGAGAGTCCGTATGCCCTTATTTTTTGAGGATTGAGCTGTATATCCAGTTCTTCATCGGCATCCCCGCGGATTGTTATGTCACTTAAATCTTTAAATTTACTCAATTCCCTTTTAAGTTCATCTGCTCGTTTTAAAAGTTTTTCTTTAGAAACATCTCCTGAGAGTGCTATCAACACAAGAGGAAAAGAATGTGTCTTAATTTTTGCAATCGGTTCATTCATATCGGCAGGCAAATCTTTTTTCACACTACTGACTATGTCTTTTACATCATTTAAAACTGTGATGTTATTTGAACCGTTTCTTATCTCCGCACTAATAATAAATGAACCATTTTTTATACTACTTTTTATATCTTTGAGTTCGTCAATATTTTGCAGGTCATCTTCTATACTCTGAACAACCATTTTGTCAAGTATATCGGCTGATGTTCCTGCATAACCACCTTTTATAGTTATTTTGTCCATATTCATAGGCGGAAAAATTTCTTTTGGAATATTTATATATGCAAAAATAGAAAGCATAAATATAAACAATAATAGTATATGATTTAAAAGTGGTTTATTTATGGCAAACTCTATGAATTTACGAATCAAGACAATTCCTTAAAAGAGTGTATCAAGTATTTGATTTTTAAATTTTATAGACTCAACAGAAGCACTGATGAGCTTATTTTCTTCTTTGAGCGTATCATACTCTACTTTTAATTTTGCAATATCCCTGCTTTTAAAGTAAATCTGCTCCGTAATATAAATTTTAGGAAAGGCAAACATCGCGATAAAGGTCAATACCAGCAGCATATATAAAAAATAATTGAGTCCTAATTTCTGTTTTGAAGTGACTAAGGTATCAATTTCATCTAAGAGTTCATTTTTTTCACTCATTGTATATCCATTTGAAACAGACGCATTTTAGCACTTCGGCTTCTTGCATTTTCTTTCAACTCATCTTCTTGTGCCATAATCGGTTTTTTCGTTAAAATCTTGCCTAAACTATGGTCATTTCCGCAGGTACATCGAAAAGCTTCAGGCGGACAGATGCATGATTTTGACCATTTTGAAAACTCTTTTTTGACAATTCTGTCTTCAAGCGAATGAAAAGATATAATCGCTATTTTTGCTTGGGGCAGTCTGGCTTGTTCTATATTTTTCAAAAGTGACTTCAACTCACCGAGTTCATCATTGACTTCTATGCGAATTGCTTGCATAAGCAGTGTCGCAGGATGAATCTTTTTGCTTCTTGGCATATGTGGTTTGAGCGTATCACTTAACTCTTTTGCCGAAACAAATGGACGATTTTGCACGATGACATCTGCTATCTTTTTATAGTTTCTCAGTTCCCCGTACTCTAAAAGTATTCGTTCTAACTCACTTTTTGAGTATTCGTTTACAATATTTGAAGCACTCAGCGATGCATCTTTATCCATACGCATATCAAGATTATCACTCTCGTAAGAGAAGCCTCTCTCTTTTTCATCCAGTTGTAAAGAAGAGACTCCAATATCTGCCAATATCCCTTTTATCTCTTCAGGTCTCATCTCTTGAAGTATCTCTTTTATGACCGTTGAGAAACGTCCTTTTTTTATGCTTACTCTTTGTCCGTATTTCGCAAGACGCTCTGAAGAAAAGTCGATAGCAGTCTGATCTTGGTCAATGCCGATAAGTTTTATATTAGGATTTGCTTCTAAAATCATCGAAGAATGTCCGCCGTATCCCATTGTACAGTCAATAACGATACCCTCTCCTAGATCTTCAAAAGTCTTTATGACATCTGTATATAAAACTGGAATATGTGGAATATTTTGCAAAGGACATCCTGTAAATAAAATCTTATTAGTGATTATACAGCAAATTTGATTTAGGTTTAATTTTTTAAATAAATCATAAATCTTTTCCCATAATGTTACAC
>JALUBM010000235.1 GCA_027044845.1 Sulfurimonas sp. | reverse complement strand
AACTAAGGGATATTTTATGGCAAACTTGAAAGATATTCAAAGACAGATAAAGAGTGTTTCTAACACTCAAAAGACGACACGTGCGATGAAGCTTGTATCGACTGCAAAGCTTCGCCGCGCAGAAGAACTTGCAAAACGCTCTCGTCTTTATGCTCAAAAAATGAATCAGGTAATTGCCGAAATAGCTGGACGCATTGACTGTAACAAAATTGGAGGATTAGAAAATCGCTGTTTTATAGAGATTGAAAATCCAAAAATGGTTGACATTGTTTTTGTAACTGCAGATAAAGGTTTATGTGGAGGTTTTAATATTCAAACTATTAAAGCGGTAAACAAACTTTTAAAAGAGTACAAAGAGAAAAATGTAAAAGTGCGTTTACGTGGAATCGGTAAAAAAGGTATAGAATATTTTAAATATAATGAAGTAGAGATGTTTGATACGGTCACTAATTTAAGTTCTAAACCAGATAAGACGAAATCTGATGAATTTATTATAACTTCTATTCAGGACTATAAAGAGGGAAAAACTGATGCTATTCATATTATATATAATGGCTATAAAAACATGATAACACAAGAATTACATGTAAACAAGGTTTTGCCTGTTGATATTACAGATTTTGACTGTCAAAAAGTACAATCAAAATCAATGATGGAAGTTGAAGCAGAAGATGAAGAAAAAATGCTTGATTCTTTGGTTGAAAAATATGTAAATTATAACATGTATTACTCTTTAATTGATTCAGTTGCAGCAGAACATTCTGCACGTATGCAAGCTATGGATACGGCAACAAACAATGCAAAAGAGATGGTAAAAAGTTTAAATGTACAATACAATAAAGCGCGTCAAGCCGCTATTACTACAGAACTGATAGAAATTATCAGTGGTGTGGAGTCTATGAAATAATGGAGAAAAATATGATTGGAAAAATTAGCCAGGTAATGGGTCCTGTTGTTGATGTTGATTTCGATGGCACTCTTCCAGCAATTAACGAAGCGATTGAAGTGAAAGTTAATTTGGATGGGAGTGAACATCGTTTAGTATTAGAAGTTGCAGCTCACTTAGGTGACGGTCGTGTTAGAACGATTGCGATGGATATGAGTGAAGGTTTAGTTCGTGGTATGGACGCAAAAGCAACAGGTACACCGATTAGTGTACCTGTTGGTGAAAAAGTACTTGGACGTATCTTTAATGTGATTGGTGAGACTATTGACGGCGGTGAACAGGTGACTGATGCTCCTACATGGTCAATTCATCGTCAACCACCTGCATTAGTTGATCAGTCAACTACGACGGAGATGTTTGAAACAGGTATTAAAGTTGTTGATTTATTGGCTCCTTATGCAAAGGGTGGTAAAGTCGGACTCTTCGGTGGTGCTGGTGTTGGTAAAACAGTAATAATTATGGAACTTATTCATAATGTTGCACATGGGCATGATGGTCTTTCTGTTTTCGCTGGTGTTGGTGAGAGAACTCGTGAAGGTAATGACCTATATCACGAGATGAAAGAGTCGAACGTTTTGGATAAAGTTGCACTGTGCTATGGTCAGATGAGTGAGCCTCCAGGAGCACGTAACCGTATCGCTCTTACTGGTCTTACAATGGCTGAGTATTTTCGTGATGAAAAGAAACTTGATGTATTGATGTTTATTGATAATATCTTCCGTTTCGCACAATCAGGTTCAGAGATGTCTGCACTTCTTGGTCGTATTCCATCAGCAGTTGGTTACCAACCAACTTTAGCACGTGAAATGGGTGCATTACAAGATCGTATTACATCAACTAAAGATGGTTCAATTACTTCTGTTCAAGCGGTATATGTACCAGCAGATGACTTAACTGACCCAGCTCCTGCTTCTGTTTTTGCACACTTAGATGCAACAACGGTTCTTAACCGTAAAATTGCGGAAAAAGGTATTTATCCTGCTGTTGATCCATTGGATTCAACTTCAAGATTATTAGATCCACAAATTTTAGGTGATGAACATTATAATGTAGCTCGTGGTGTACAACAAACACTTCAGAAATATAAAGACCTTCAAGATATTATTGCAATTCTTGGTATGGATGAACTTTCTGAAGATGATAAAAATGTTGTTGAACGTGCTCGTAAAATTGAGAAATTTCTTTCTCAGCCATTTTTTGTTGCTGAAGTATTTACAGGTGCACCTGGTAAATATGTTTCTCTTGAAGATACAATTAAGGGATTTAAAGGAATCTTAAACGGTGATTACGACCATATGTCTGAAAACTCATTTTATATGGTTGGTGGTATGGACGAAGCTCTTGCTAAACATGAGAAAAATAAATAAGCATATTGCTTAGTAAAGGACTGTAATGGATACATTTAAACTTGAAATCCTAACTCCTAACGGTGAAATCTATCATGGTGAAGCCGTTAGTGTTGTTCTTCCTGGTAAAGAGGGAGAATTTGGTGTTCTAGCAGGTCATGCATCTCTAACTACATTGTTAGAAGCTGGCGTGGTAGATATCGAAAAAGAGGATAAATCAGTCGAGTCTATTGTTGTGAATTGGGGTGTTGTTCAGGTTGATGAAGAAAAAGTTGTTATTTTAGTTGAAGGTGCTGCTGCAATCCGTGGTGAAACTGAATCTGAAATTGCTAAAGCTCTTGATGAAGCAAAACAGCTTATTAGTGAAATTGCAGATTCTAGTTCTGCAATTGCATCTGTATCAGCAAAAATTGAATCTGCTGCACAAAAATTAATATAGTGGCTGTATGATTAATAATTTAATAGATTTTTACCTAAAAAGTCATCCTGTGACGCTTGGAGTATTGTTCCTTTTATCGATATATTTTATAGTATTGAATTGGGTGTTTTTTTATCGTTATTTTTCTCTAAATAATTGGCTTACGCGTGAAAGTGCTTCTCTTGAATCACTTTTACTTGGAGCCACTACTGTAAGTGAAAACTCTTTTTTAAATAATTTTATAAAAACAAGTAATGTTGTTTCAAAAGAAGTTTTAGAACTTGGAATGCTTGCTGCAACTAAAGAGGCTACAAAAGGACTTTCTGTTCTTTCTGTTTTTGCTTCTACTTCTCCTTTTATAGGGCTTTTTGGCACGGTTGTTTCTATATTGGATACATTTGCACATATTGGACAAAATAGTGGTGGTATATCAATTATAGCCGCAGGTGTTTCTGATGCGTTAATTGCAACTGCTTCAGGAATATTTGTTGCTACATTTGCTTATACATATCATCAAATTTTAAAAAGAAGTTCTTATGAAGTTATTAGCTATCTTCAAATGCAAAGTGATGCGATTTTAGCACGTAAGGCATAAGTTAATGATATATGATTGGGATGAAAAACCAGAACTCAATATTACCCCTCTTGTAGATGTTATGCTTGTTTTACTTGTTGTTCTGATGGTTATAGCTCCAAATATTATATATGAAGAAAATATTAAACTACCACAGGGTTCGACATCTCAGCAACTTTCAAAAATTCCACCTGTTCATATTATTATTGATAAAGAAAGAAATATTAAAGTAAATAAAGATAGCTACCTTTTAAATGCATTTATGGATAACTTTTCACTTTATGCCAACAAATTAAATAAAAAAGCAACCGTACTTATTAGTGCGGATAAACGTTTGGACTATGGTGTAGTTATGTCAGTACTCGCAGCAGTAAAACAGGCTGGATTTACTGAGGTATCTTTAGCTACAAATGGATAACAATAACCGTTATTTTTATATAAGTGGTTTATTATCACTCTCTTTGTTTACATTATTTTTTATGAGTTTTGTATATATGCTATTTCATACTTCAAAAATTAAGAGTTATGG
>JALUBM010000234.1 GCA_027044845.1 Sulfurimonas sp. | reverse complement strand
AATCAGCTGTTTTATGTGACTTTTTATTGTGCCCTGATGCATCCCCAAAAAGTAAAAACTTTCCTTTTTTAGCAAAAAAGTCACCATTATTTGCTTCGTTAATGTAAGGTTCTGAAAGAAAAACAATCTCTGCCTGCAGTTTTTTTGGTTTCAATAAAATAGCTGTCCCATGAAACTCTTTTTGAGTTGTAGAAAATATTTCAAAATCATAAAGTTCATTTGTATTAAGTTGATACAATCCCAGTCCTAATGAGTTTGTAGCAGTGGTGTATCCTTTTTGCAAAGATTCAATAATATTTTGCATCCCTTGTCCATAATCTCCAACCGCTAAAAGATAATGTTCCTGATTTTCAAGAAGAAAAACTTCTCCTCCATTTGTATGTTTTATCAAATTAGTTGCCAATTCCATAAAAGCTAAAATAAAAAAACTTTTGTCTACAAATTTTTTTTCATCAAAATGACTCTGTAACATACGCTTAGTATAAATAATATCAGCATTTTGATTAATAGAAAACTTTTCTACTATTTTCATAAAAGATACCCTATTTCATTTTCAATATTTCGTGAGATTTTTGTATTTCTAATAATATTTTGTACATCAACTTCAATTCCAAGTTGAGTATATGATTCTTGTATAATTTGTCTGAGTTTGTGTGTTAAAAAGCTCTCCCTTTCTCCAATAAAAAGAAGTGCAAATTTATCAGCACGAATACGAGCAAAATACATATCTTTATGCTTTGGTTCATTCAGTATTTTTTGAGTAGAAAAAGAGTTTTGAAAAAGTTGTGTAATTTTAACCAGCAAAGCATCACCTTTTTTTAAGCCATATTGATGATTATATTCTTTAAAATGTCTAATATTTATAAAAAATAAAATAACTTTATACTCATAATCAGATGATTTTCTTAAAATTGCCAACAAACCATCACGGTTATAAGCTTTTGTCAAAGGATCTGTAAAAAAGAAATTATTTCGTAACTCTTCAAGTTTATCAAATTTTATAGCATTTATCTCCTCTTTTACAACACCATGTCTTTTAATCATTCCTACAAAAACATCTAAGAAGTGTTGATCAAACTTTCCATTACGTTCCGTTAAAATCTCTATCGATTTTTCAAAAGAAATAGAAGCTCTATAAACTCTTCTTGTTGTAAGTGCATCAAAAACATCGGCTATTGCTAGTAATCTTGCTTCAAGCGGTATCTCTTCTGCTTTAAGTCCAAGTGGATATCCGCTTCCATCATAATTTTCATGATGAGAAGATACTATTTTACTGAGATAATTATAATTTGGAATTGTTTCTACTATTTTTCCACTAATAATACTATGGAGCTTTATCAGTCTAAACTCTTCACCGTCTAGTTGTCCTGGCTTTAACAAAACAGAATCAGGAATACCAATTTTACCTACATCATGAAGTAAACCAGCGATATAAACATCATGACATATTTCTTCACTAAGTTGTAATGCATTAGCTAATAAATAAGCATAATATGCAACCCGTTGAGAATGTCCTTGTGTATAAGCATCACGAATTTCTGTAGCAGTGATAAGAGGGGTTATTTCATCTATATTATATTTTTCTAAAATCATCTATTTCTCATATCTCATCTTTTTCTCTATTGAAAAACAATTATAGTTCCTTTAAGGTTAAAAGAAGCTGTAAACATAAATTTATATAAAATTAACTTATAAAAAAGAAAAAAAGAGCTTTTTATCAATGCAAAAGCATTGATAAAAAAAAGATAAAAGATTAACGTTTTGAGAATTGACGAGAACGACGAGCTTTACGTTTACCTGGTTTTTTACGTTCAACAACACGTGAATCACGAGTCATCATGCCTTCTGGCTTAAGAATTGCTTTAATCTCAGGATTAAAAGCAACCAGTGCACGAGAAATACCATGACGAAGAGCATCAGCTTGACCACCAAAACCACCACCTAAAGTAGTCGCTACAATATCAACTGAACCATCTTGTTTAGAGAGAACTAAAGGTTGTTTTACACGAAGTTTTTTCGCTTCAAGTCCACCTAACCATGCGTCTAATGAAAGACCATTAATTGTAATTTTACCTGTTCCTGGAGTTAACCATACTTTTGCTATAGACGCTTTACGACGACCTGTTGCATATATTTTCTTTGCCATATAATCAGTCCTTATTTAGCAATTTGTGCAGTGTGAGGATGTTCAGCACCTGCATAAATTTTTAATTTTTTAAGCATTTTAGCACCAAGCTTAGTTTTAGGAAGCATACCACGAGTCGCTAATTTGTATAGTTTCTCAGGATTTTTTTCTAAAAGCTCAGTCATTTTAACACTTTTTGTGCTACCGAAGTAACCTGAATGTGAAAAATATTCTTTATTTGCTATTTTTCCAAGACCATTAAATTTTGCCTTAGAAGCATTGATGATAACTACATAGTCACCACAGTCGATATTAGGAGTAAAACATGCTTTGTTCTTACCACGAAGTATAGTTGCTACTTCAGTGATCATACGACCAAAAGTTTTACCCTCAGCATCAATCAAAACCCATTTTTGATCAATTTGTTCAGGAGTTGCAATTTTTGTAAATTTCATTCTCGAACCCTTCAAGTAATTTTATTTGATGGAAGTATAGCTGTATAAGCTTATAAGTAACTGAATTTAAGTAGTATGTAAGCTTTTGAAAGAGAGATAAAAAATCTGCATAACACTATTTTTATATATATCGTATTATACTACAAGAAAGTTTTTGAATTACAGGAATAAAAATGAAAAAAACAGTTACTGCACTTCTTATTATCAGCTTTTCTCTCTATGCACAGAGTATTAATATTGCCGTAGCGGCAAATGTTAGCTATGCTATGCCTGAACTTATCGAAGCATTTCATAAACAATATCCTCATATAAGAATACAAACAACACTCGGCAGCAGCGGCAAACTTACGGCACAAATACACAACGGTGCACCTTATGATATTTTGATGTCTGCAAATATGAAATATCCAAATTTTTTGTATAAAAATGCTCTGGCAATCACAAAACCCGTCGTCTATGCAAAGGGCGCGCTTGCAATGCTAAGCACCAGAAAAAGAGACTTCAGCAAAGGCATTAACATAGTAAAAGACAAAAACATCAGAAGAATCGCAATAGCCAATCCAAAAACTGCACCTTATGGCAAAGCAGCTATTGAAGCACTTAAAAATAAACATTTATATACGGCAGTCAAGAATAAATGTATTTATGGAGAATCTGTCTCTCAAACTGTAGCATATACCGTTACCGCAACAGACTTAGGCTTTATCGCAAAATCATCTCTTTTTTCACCAAAAATGAAACATTTCAAAAATGGCATCAACTTTATAGATGTAAACCCAAAACTCTACACCCCTATCAGCCAAGGTATTGTTTTACTTAAACACTCTACAAAAAAGACAAAACCACAAGATTTCTATAATTTTATCCTCTCAAAAGAAGCAAAAAGTATTTTCAAACAGTATGGGTACCAAGTACCATGAACAATATAATTGCGTATGTTCAAAACATTCAAAGTCTGCAAAATTTAAATATAGTTAACTTTACATGTAAAGGAACTCCACTCAAAATGATGAGCCTTGATTTAAACAACAATATTCAAAAAGATACAAAGGTTATGCTTACATGCAAGCCTATGGCAATAGCCCTAGCAAAAAACCTACAAGGTGAAGTGAGCTACGCAAACCGCTTACATGCAAACATATTATTTATAGAATCAGGTGAGCTTTTATCTGCATTAAAACTGCAATTTGAAGAATTTATTTTAGAATCTATTATTACAACAGATTCTTGCAAAAGAATGCATTTACAAACTGGTGATAAAGTCACGGCTCTTATAAAGTCTAGTGATCTGTCTATAAAAAAGGTACTGGTATGAATTACGAACCTTTTATCATTTCTTTTAAACTCGCAGCACTCACCGCTTTTATACTCTTTTGTATTGCTTTGCCTTTAGCATGGTATCTCTCACAAACCTCATCACGTGCCAAGCCTTTTTTAGAAGCACTCACCGCACTACCTATAGTTTTGCCTCCTTCTGTTTTAGGTTTTTACATACTCTGGGCACTCTCTTACAATTCCCCCATAGGTGCTTTTTTTGAAGATACTTTTGGCATTAAACTTGTGTTTTCTTTCAGTGGGCTTGTCGTCGCAAGCTGTTTTTACTCGCTTCCCTTTATGGTGCAACCACTACAAAATGGCTTTGAAAGCATTCACAAAAATATGCTTGAGGCAAGCTACATTGCAGGAAAAAGCAAACTCAGAACCATATTTTTTATAGCACTACCAAATATGAAACCAGCAGTTATAACCGCCGTCATAGTAACATTTGCTCATACTGTCGGAGAATTTGGCGTGGTTTTAATGGTAGGAGGCAGTATTCCCGGTGAAACAAAAGTGGCTTCTGTTGCTATTTATGAAATGGTTGAAAATATGGACTACACTTCTGCACATATTTATAGTGCCATTATGGTTGGTATCTCTTTTATTGTGCTGCTGAGTGTCTATATTTTTAATGCCAGACAAAATAGAAGGCTTGGATTATGATAAAACTAAACATAAACAAAACGCTCCATGGTGCTGAGGGTGTTATGAACTTACATGCAAATCTAAACATAAAAAAGGGAGAGTTTGTTGCACTAAGTGGGAAAAGCGGCAGTGGAAAGACAACGCTACTTCGCATACTTGCAGGACTTGAAGAGGTAAAAGGCAGCATAAAAGTAGATGAACAAGCTTGGCTTGAGAATGATAAATCACTTCCTGTACAAAAAAGGGAAATCGGTTTTGTTTTTCAAGATTATGCACTTTTTGAAAACATGACAGTAGAAAAAAATCTACTTTTTGTAAAAAATGATAAAAAATTAGCACAACATCTTTTAGAGTTAACTGAACTTGACAGCTTAAAAAATCGCTATCCAAACAGTCTCAGCGGAGGGCAAAAACAACGGGTAAGTATATGCCGTGCATTAATGAAAAAACCAAAAATATTATTGCTTGATGAACCGCTTTCAGCCCTTGACCCTACCATGCGGTCAAAACTACAAAATGAGCTACTTTCACTACATAAAGAATTTCATACGACTACCATTATGGTAAGCCATGATCCAAGTGAAATTTATCGTCTGGCAAACCGTATCATCGTTTTACAAAATGGC
Organism: Sulfurimonas sp.; assembly: GCA_027044845.1. Classification (GTDB taxonomy): domain Bacteria; phylum Campylobacterota; class Campylobacteria; order Campylobacterales; family Sulfurimonadaceae; genus Sulfurimonas. The sequence continues at coordinate 11,241 of JALUBM010000234.1, read as the reverse complement.
AAAGTCATCAACGACGGATCACCAAAAGATGTACTGCTTAAAACACAAGGGAGCCAAAAGTTTTCTTTTGAAGGGGAACTTCTTGATATAAAAAAAATAGATGTTATTTATGTAGCCATTGTAGCTATCGGACAGCAGCTTGTAGAAGTAGTAGTAAGTTCAAGTGAAGCGAAGAACTTACTACTAGGAGACAAAGTAAACCTCAGTACAAAAGCATTTGTACCGATGATTACACAAAATTAGTTTTGCACCTTTCTCTGACTCAAAAGTTTCATATTTTGATCTTTCATATACATCTCATTGTATGGACCAGCAGGTAGCGTATATATCAATCTATTATTAGCAATTTTAGCATATTTTACATAATCTGCTGCTGCTGTATTAATTGCAGTTGCCACAGCTTTAAGAATAAGACCAGCAAGTCCTCCGCCACTGTTACCTCCGCTTAAGTCAACGACAACAGTTCCTCTATATTTCCACAACTCTTCAGATGTTTTCGTAGATACAATTCTTGATTCAATTGACACTGTTAGGCTTGAAGCAATAACAGCATAAGAGACCTTCCATTGTTTAATATCAGTAAATAAAACAGCATCTGCACCAAAATATTCTTTAAATTTTGTTAAAGGCATATGATAAAGTAACTCTGTATCATAAACACCCTCTTGCTTCATAATATCACTTACCATTTCCGTAGGAAATGTATAGTATCCCATTTGTGCAAAAGGCATTTCAACTGTTGTCATATAATAACTTTTTGCCGCGACATCACTACTTTCATTCATAGGTGGAAGGATTAATAAAGATTTTGGATGTTCTACATACATACGTGGAAATTCCGTACCTTTTGTTACTACTTTTGGACTTGCTCCACCACAGCCACTCAAGAAAAATAAAGAAGCTGTAAAAAGAGCCAAAAGAATGATTTTATTTTTCATTTTTCTTCTCCTCAGTTGCTGTAACTTTATCAATCATTTTATCCATAAAATAGCCAGATTCTGGATATATTTGCTTCTCTTTTTTAAAATTTTCTATCGCTTGTGTAGCTTTTCCCTCTTTTAAATAGATATAACCAAGATTTGCATATAAACCTGGAGCAACTCTACCTGAACGACTATCGCTCGCATTTTTAATGGCTTCTTCAATCGATTTTTGTAATGCTTGTTCTGATTCGGCATTAAGATTCTTTTTATAATCATAATAGCTTTCGCTATAATCTCCATAATTATACAATGGTTTTGGACGAGATGAACATCCACTTACTATAAGCAGAATAACCCCTACTATCACTGTTTTTACAAACAAATTTTTCATTCTAATTCACTCCTATTTCTTTTGATACGCCATCACTTACAAAGATTTCTCTTTTAACGCGAAGCACACCATTTTTATAAATCTCAATCAAATGTTTCCCTGGATTTATCTTATAAATATTATCTTTACCTGCCTCTACAGAAAAAGATGGACCATTATCAATCGTTACCTTAGCATTTGAAACATCTCCAGTAAAATACACATATGCTTTTGCATCACCTGTTTTCACACCTTCTTTATAGCCACAAGCAGTAAAACCAAGTGCAAAAAGTATACTTATTATTATAAAAATATGTTTCATCATTTTATTTCCCTACTTCTATGTAAAGAGATGCGTAATTTTTCGTTCTAGTGTATTTGCTCACATCTCCATCTATTTTTGTGACAAGTGAGACTTCATTTTCGGGAGTATTTCCTAATAAAGTTACTACTTTTATAGTTGCAATTTTTTTGCCTGGAAGTGTAATTGTCATATTTGTTTGAGGATTTTTTACTGTTTTACCTTTTTTATAAACACTAAATGTATCTCCAATTTTAATATTTTGACTTTTTCCGCCAGAAATTATAAAATCACCATCTTGATAACCCAAGATATACCCCTTCCAAGGTTTGTCAAGCATATGTTCAACTATATTTGAAGTTACATCAGAAATAGCAGCATTAATAGCTTTATCATTTAACTCCGAATCATATGCTGCCCTATCACCAACGCCCATAACATTCCCTGCTTCGCTAAAAGCCGTACCTTTGCCTTCATCTGAGTAAATTATTTCACCTGTACCTACATCAACTATGCGAATATGAACACGGGCAAAAGCTTCTTGTTTTTTCACTCGGCTAAATAATCCGACATCACTTACTTCTTTACGACCAAATTCTGTAATCGAGCCCAAAATAATATAATCTGCTGCATTATCTAGTTTTTTATGCTTTGCGATTTTCAATTCATCTTTAATCTTTGACAAATCAGCACGTTCAAGCATAATAAATTTTCCAGTTTGAAAAAGTTTTGCAGATAAAATATCCATTGCCTGTTTTCCAATTCTATCATTGTTTTTATCGAGAAAAAAACTTTGCCCATATCGTGTTTCATTGCTAAATCTACCAATGGCCACTTTTCTTTTTATTCCTGTCGGCTCATTCATTTTATTCCCTTGTACAACAAGAGATTTACTGACATCAACAGTATCAGCCTGAGGTACAATATGCTCATGTTTTTGTTGCATCGTTGCACAACCAGTGAAGAAAAATAAGAATACAAGCCCACTATAAGCTATTTTTTTTAACATTATAGATTTCCTTTTATTTATAATAATTGAATTTTAACAAAAAAAACTTTCTTTATACTAAAACAAAAAGAAATATTTTACAAATTACCAAAATTTATACCCGAACGATCTTCACATCATCCTCAAGTAAATAACAAATATAACCTGTAACTATTTTTCTCGTTATTTCTTTAACTGCTTTCACATAATATCGAACTTGTCTAAGATGATGTTCACTATAATTCATCGAACTTTTATAATCAACTACAGAAAAAGTTCCATCAGGTTTTTCAATAAGTAAGTCTAAATAACGTAAATTACTTTTATATCGCAAGGCTTTTTCTTTGTATTGTTTTCCTTGTGTTAAATTTAAAAATTCTTCTGTCATAATAAGTCGTTTAATTCTTTGTATAATGTCTAACACTTCTACTTCTTCAAGCATAAAGCCGTATTTGTTTAGCATGAGATTTTTTGCATTTTGCAAAGACTCTTGCGTAAACTCTTCCATCATTTCTAAAGTATAATGCAGCGATGTTCCAAAATTTACCGCTTGAAAATTCTCTTCATCTTCACTCTCTAATGCCAGCAAATCACTTTGTGTCCCATAATAGATACTCTCAAAAGGAAGCTTTTGAAGTGTTTTTTTCCTATTTTTTGCTTTACATGTAGATTGGAGTTCTCCAAAACTACCCACTTCTAAATCAAGTAGTTCAAAAGCAGAATCTTTTGATTTTTCAATGATAATAAGGTTTTCTCTTGCCCTTGTAAAAGCAACATAAAGTGCATTAAAATTATCTTCACGCACCAGTGCTTTTTCTTGTTCAAGGGCATAAGCATAATCATGGTCTATGAGGTCTCTGTTTTTTGTTCGCAAATACAAGTTTTGCAGATTGATACCATTATAATTATAAATTATTGTACCCCTTACAGCGGGTGCTTTTTTGAGTCTATCAAGGACGATGACATGCTCATACTCCAAACCTTTGGATTTATGCACGGTCAAAACACGCACTCCGCTGATGTCAGCTGCTGCCGCGGAGGTATCAAGCCGTTCATACTCAAACAAAAGTGCTTCAATATCCCCGTAATTTGCCACTGCACTCAAAAAACGGATTAAATGAAAATCATCTTCAAAAAGTTTGTACTTCTGTATACATTTTTTGACAATATCGACAAGCTTGACACCATTAAAATCAACAAAGGCAATCGGTGCAACATCCTCTTTTATTAACGCAAAAAAGTTATGTTTGTAAATATCTTCCCTAAAATAGAGATACTTCAAATACTCCAAAACAGCTTTGACACTTTTTTGATTAATGAGCTTTGTAGTTGTCTCCGTCACAACCTCTATATTTTCTTCTTCAAGCACATTTTTTATTGCCTGCCCGTCACTGTTGGTTGCACACAAAACTGCAATGTCATTCACATCGGCACCCAAACTTATCAAACGTTGTACCTGTATAATTAACTCTTCTAACATTTCATCATTTGCTATGACTTCCACATATCCGCCCTGAGCCTCTTGACGTACAAGCTGGGGCGTATAATCTTTTATTTTATTAATAAATATGCTGTTGACAAACGCTATGACCTCTTTTTGTGAACGGTAATTTGTCAGAAGTTTTTTTACCTCGGTACGATTTTCTCTTGCCACCTCGCCAAAAAGTGCTGAAACCCCTCCACGAAAACGGTAAATAGACTGCTTCACATCACCAACAAAGAAAAAACTTCCCTCGCTGCAGACACCCTCACCCGAAGTTATCTCTCGTATTAACGGTTTTAAAATCTCATACTGCAGAACACTTGTGTCTTGAAATTCATCAAGCAGCATATGTTCTATCGTCGCATCAAGACGAAAGTATAAAAATTCACTCTCATTCAAACGATGCAGTATTTCATACACTAACAAAGTTACATCAGAAAAGCTAAGTTCTCCCTCATCAACATAAAGTGCTTTTTTCGCTTTTTTATAAATTCCTACAAGTTCGTTCAAAGCGTAAAAGAAGTTTTGTTCTTTCGCTCTATCATACATTTTTACAGTGTTCTGTATCTTTAGCAGAACATCATCCATCTCAGGTATAAAACATTTTTTAAAAACCCAATAATTTAAACTCTCTTTATAAACCCATGTTTTTGCTTTTAACACATCAAAATTCTTAGCTACTACCGCTTTTTGCAAAGTAGGGGAAGCCCCTTTACAGTTTGTTACAATATTTTGCAGACTCTTTAATGCCTCCATAGCTTCAGTTTCAAGTTCTTTTGTAGATGTTTGTGTAAATGTCAGATGTGCAAGTTCTTCTTTTTTGAAGTAAAAATCATCCAAAAGTGCAAAAATATCACTGACTCGCTTATTTGATTCCAAAGAGAGATTTATAAGCGTAGTACGTTTATTAGCAACACTCACCTCTTTTAAAAACCGTGACATAAGTTTCACTTCATGCTGGGCATTTGCCGTTGAAAAATCAGGCATCAATGAAGCATACAAGGAAAATTTTCTAAGTATCTGCGTAAAAAAGCTATCAATCGTCATAATTTTTGTATGTGCATTCAAAAAATCGGTTAAAATTTTAGAACGTTGTGCCAGGATTTCATCCTCACTCATACCGCACTCTTTAGCAATTTCACTGAGTTCTGTGCGGGAATCCAGCTCTTCTAAAGTCACCACAATACGCTCGCTCATTTCAGAAGCCGCTTTGTTTGTAAAGGTCAGTGCTAGAACTTTTGAAGGCTCAGCACCCTTAAAAAGTAAAGAGAGATAGCGTACCACAAGCATAAAAGTCTTTCCGCTGCCCGCACTTGCTTCATAGGCTAAATTATCTATAAAAGGCATCAGTCTCTCCCACAAATTATAGCATATTCACAAAACTGACACGGCTTTGCATCTTCGCATTTTTCAAAATTGATTGACTCTATGACTAATAAATCTTTTACATGTGATTTGAGAATTTCAAGTTTTTCCTCTAAAAAAGTCTCGGGAATAATCTGAGACTCTTTTAAGTCATAAAAACCACAGTTTTGCACATTGCCCATATCGCCTGCTAAAAGATAGTAAAACTCCAACTGAAAATCCGTTGCCTCTGTAAAGTTATTTTTATTGTAAAGCGTGTAAGAACCTGTTTTATAATCAAGAACCTCTATCAGGTTTTCTTTTTTATCTATTCTATCAATCTGCCCTGCAATCATCAGTCCTGCAAAAGGAGCTTTTTTATACTCTTCAGTGGCTACCACTTTCCAACCCTGTTCAAACCGTTTTATCTCCGCCTCTGCAAAAGGTTGAAGACGCTTTTTTTGCATCGCTACGAGGTACTTATCTAGCTCACTTTCACCGCAAAATTCATCAAGCGATTTATTTATATCTTTTGTAAGCTGTGAAAAATCTGTATAAAAATTCTGTTTTGAGTAAACCTCTTTTAAAGCCCTATGCACAACATTTCCTATCTCATATTCTTGAGGTATATCTTTTGGTATTTCATGGTTTTGTATGTACTTAACATACTTATAATAATATTTTCGTTTACATGTAAGGAAAGTTTTAAGTCGTGTTGCAGAGAGTTCTATATTTTTAAAACTATAATCCTCTACAATCTCTTCTTCTTCTTTTGGCTTTTTTTGCACACGATGAAAAAGAATCTCTGCATAATCAAGTTCACTATGCAAATTTTTCTCTTGGATTCCGAGCTGTTTTAAAAATCGTGAACCGCTGCTTTGTTCTGAGCTTACATACGATATGGCTACCTCTTTTGATCGAGATATAAGCATTTTATAATAATGCTTTTGTAAATTTTCTCTGTCACCCATTGTTGGTAGAGCAGCAGCTTGACGTATCTGCGTATTTAAAAACATATCTTTGTCACTGCGTTTTGGTACATTTTTATCATCAAAATCTATAATTATAACAGCATCAAAATGCACACTCCTTGTCTCTAAAACACCCATCACGGTAACTTTACCCCCGCGAACATCATCAAGTGTACGTGAAGCAAGTCTCTGCATAAAAATATTTAAAAGTGATTTAACACTCATATCCTGCATAAACTGAAGAATCTTTTCAATTTTATACAACTCCCCAGTAAATATTTTTTTCTCTTGTTTATTGTTAAAGAGTTCAAGCAAATCTTGCATAACTGCCAAAAAATCAACTTCCGCAACTTTTCTATAATAAATAGTGTACACTTTTAAAAAAAGTTCATCTCCCACTCTTTGCACTCTTGCCTCATTTTCTTTAGAATCTTGTTCTATTGCATTTAATGTGGCATTGAGTTTTGTATAAAGAGCAGAATTTTTAAAAGAATCTCCCATAGCTAGATTCAGATTACACTTTTCATCAAAACTTTTAAGCATCTGAGCCATAGACTCATCTGGCAATACTACGGCAATATTTTGTGGTGCATAGCCATTTTGTACAAACTCATAGATCTTTTGCTGCACAAAAGCAACCTGCAGAAGTGATTCACTAAATGTATTACATGTAACCCTTGTAGTTGTCGGAATGTTTTCTTTTGAGAGAATCTTTACATCATTCAAAGAGAGTTCATATATAAATCCTGCTTCTAATTCAAATCCAAGTTCATCCAGCTTGTTTTGCATCTTTTCATTAAACTTGGTCGCCCAAAAACGAAGTCTGATATTGGTGTATTTTAAAGATTTTTGTAGCAGTTCGAGTTCAAAATTTGTTAAATGTCCATCAAGCTGTATCACTATATTTTTATGTGATTTTACATATGCGGTATTAAATTCATACAACCTTGGCAAAAATATTCTATCAAGCAGTTTTTTTTCATGACATAACTTTTCATAACGCTTATAAAGCTCTTGCAAAATTGTTATATGTTCTTCATATTCTGCATAAACATCAGAATTTGTAAGCAAATTGATGTCATACAACTCGGCACTTAACTCTTCAAAAAATTTAAATATATATGCGCTATTTTTTGTAAAAGTAAAAAAGTTTCTCTCAATTTGTAAATTAGAAAATCCTTGAAAATCTGATGCTTCTAGTAATAACAATATTCTGCTGTCTTCATCTATAAACTTATAGTCTTGAACAAGGGTTAATTTGGATATAAAATCACTCATAGTGATATAGTTAGGTAAAAAAAGTGTTTCTTTTTCTTGGGCAAGTTGCTCATGGCGAATCGCACGAGCAGAGGAGAGGACTATTGTATTATTATCCATTCTTTAATAAGTGTGTGCTTCTTCAATGCTTCTATCACCATTTATCCGTGTGTCTGTTTTAATAGCATAAAAACGACTTTTATCCCCAACATTCACTTTTAGCACTAAATTCCAAACACCAACTTTTGGAAATTTTACATTATGAAAAACATAAAGACCGTTTTCAAACTTAGGCTCTTTCAATATTTTAGTATAATCTGCAACTTCAGGACGACTAATCTCTAAAATCATTTTTGCACCTTGAACCGCAATATTGTTTTTTGTTGTAAGTGCATATTTTACATCACAACCAGTTTGTGAAATCTTATTAGTAACATATTTTAATCTATATTCTTTATCAAAAACTATACGTGACTTAATTAACTTATTAGCTCTTGCATCAGCATCTTGATAATTCGTCATATAAGTGTCACTCGGCTGAATATCTGCCTTCCCAGTCTCTATAATAGTCCATACACCTAAACCAGCAACGGCTGTAATTGCCAAGCCTATTGCATAGGGCCAAAGTTTACCACTTTCTAAAATTTTCATTTTTATGCCTTCTTTTATATATTTGTCTTCTGATATACATGATAATAGCATATAAAACAAAACCATAGAAAAACAGCTTTACATAAAAAAGTGTCTCTTGGTTCGTATCGTCATCATATCCATGCCCAAGTTTTACACCCTTTGCATGTGCAATTTGTTGTGCGATATCAAGATATCCATTAAATAGAGCAGCAGAATATTTATCGGTAATTTCACCTTTTTTAGCTTTTCCACCAAGTAAAGGGAGAATGGTACCACCAATAGTAGTAACCATACTTTTAAACTCTTTCCAACTTTTTGCATAAAAAGCTGCCATCATAAATCCTTGAACATACGATGTAACAGGACTTAGCACTTGTTTTTTATCAAAATACTTATATAAAACCTTTTTATTCGTTTCAATATCAACTATAGAATTCATTTCAGAAAAAGTTAGCACTACTGTTGGTTCTTTAAAAGAGCTCAAAAGTCGCTTCTCATACTGATACATAGTCATATTTTTTGGTAACTCTTTTAAGAATATAAGTTTTAGGGAAACACCTGTCTTTTTATAAAGATTGGCACCTATTGAGTTTACTTCTTGAGTTAATCTTGGCTTATGAATAATTTCATCTTTATATAAATATTCTGCAGATAAATGCGTTTGAAATAAGATTATGAGGGTGAGGGCATAAAGCCCTCTTGTTAAAATATTCAATAAATTTCCTAACCGATAAAAAGGTGATTAGGAGTTATTACAGCCCATAAAGTATATACTGCCATGATTACTAGACCCCATGAAATAATTTTTTCCATTTCTAGACTCCTTATTTTGCGTCTACAACATGACCAGCCATTGTTGATACAGTATGACCTGAGCCAAAACCTATACCTGAACCAATGGACTTTTCATCTTTAATTTTATAGTAATTTGTTGCATTTGCACCTTGCACCTTCATATTCCAGATAGTTAAACCAGCTAAAATTGAAAGCAACAAAGCAGTTGCAATCAAACCGCCTGTTAGACCATCAAGAGCAAAAACATTTCTATTTTCATTCATGTTACTCTCCTTTACTTAAGCTCATTACATATGCTGCAACAGCTTCTTTTTGTTTAGGGTTCAATCTATCCATAACAGGCATTGTACCGATTGCACCTTTCTTACCATTTCCAAGCACATTTATAATAAGTTTAGAGTTCCAAGTGTTAATTTGTGGAGCCATTCCAGCTACACCTTGACCATTAGCACCATGACACATAACACAAGTACCAGCGAAAACTTTTGCACCTGCACTATTTTTGTCTTTCATTCCACTAGCAACATATTTTGCTACTTCATCAATCTCTTTATCAGTGATTGGAGCATAATTATTATTAGCATTCATAAGACCTGTACGATCGGGCATAGATGCTTCAGTTCCAAGTAATTTTCCTGTTAAACCATTCTTAATTACATATTTAACACTTTTTTCTGAAATTCTTTGATTCAAATCTGCAGCATCTTTTTCATTATTACCATCAGCATTCAGACCATGACAAGCAACACACTCAACAAGATAAACAGACTCACCCATATTGACAAGTTCTTCACCTTTGATGTTAGCATATTTTTTTTCAAATTCAGAATTATGTGCTTTTACTTCCTCATTATATTGACCAATTTGAGAAAATTTATTGACTGGATAACCAATTGTCCAATACCATAAACCCCAAACTATTGTACCTAAAAACATAATTGCCCAACCAAAAGGTACTGGATTTTTATATTCACCTATATTGTCCCATGATTCGTCTGCAAGTTCACCAGTAGCTTGGTCTACTTGCATTTGACGAACATACTTAATTACAACAAATATTGTAATAATTACAAGTGCTGCTGCACCTGCAATTGCAAGCATATTGACGATATCACCATTTAAACCACTCTTACCCAGATAAGTAATTGTCACATACGTTGCACCAAGCATCGCAGCGGCTATGATAATTCCCCAAAGATAAAGCTTATTCATATATCTCTCCTATTTTTTCTTTCACCCTCAACGGGTACCTTGTCATCTGGCATAGGTTTTACCGGAGTATCACCTATATCATCCCTTAGTGCCATATCGCTGTAGTGTTCATAATCAACACCAGAAGCATCTTTTCTATTTTTATAAAGATGATAAATATAACTATAAGAACCAACCACCAAAAATATAATTAGAAAAAAATAACTATATGCCGAAAATGTATTAATATCCACTACAACCCCTCCACTATTTTAGACTATTCAAATATGCAATTAAGGCTACAATTTCAGGAATATCACCTTTTGCAACTGCATCTTTTACATCTTGATTATGCATATCCTTCACAACTGCCTGAGCCTCTTTGAGAGCCATGGCATGTGCAGTTGCAATACTTTTAGCCATTGGAATAATAGTAGTTTTACCATTTTTCAAAGGCACTTGCTTATTATATGGCACTGCAAAAAATTCTGCATCTGTTAATTGTTCAGCATAGGCAGTATTAATGTCAGCCTTATTTTTAAATAACCATGGATATGCTGGCATAATAGAACCTTCAACAATTTTGGCAGGGTTCATCATGTGATTTTCATGCCATTGTGTTGTACGATAGTTTCCTACACGGTGAAGATCTGGACCAGTTCTTTCAGAGCCCCATAGGAATGGTCTATCATATGCATATTCACCACTTAATGAGTAGTGACCATAACGGTCGGTCTCTGCTTTAAATGGGCGAATTAGCTGTGAGTGACAAGAGTTACAACTGTTTTTGATGTAAACATCACGACCAGCTAATTGTAACAATGTATAAGGTTTAGTCCCAATTGTAGGACGAGAAGCCTGTGCAAAGTTTGGAACAATTTCAACCAAACCAGCAAACGCGATTGTAAGGAACACACCTACTGAGAACAAGAACGGGTGTTTTTCTAACCAATGAAACATAATATAATCCTCCCTTTCTTAAGCG
>JALUBM010000233.1:1298-3842 GCA_027044845.1 Sulfurimonas sp. | reverse complement strand
ACCTTAGAATCATAAGAAACTTCAAGGTCATAACGTATATATTTTGGAATATGCAATGTATAATATCCATTTGCACCACTCGTTGCATGATACACCACACCACCATAGCTATAGTCTACCGTTGCACCTACAACACCGTTACCTGAAGCATCAAGAACGCGACTTGAAACATCCATAGTTCCACTATAGTCTTTACTTGTATCTGTTGCATATGTATTGTTAGCAAGTTTCACAAGAACAAAATCATTTTCAACATACATACTAGCCGCTTTTAACAACTGATCATAATCAAATCCATATGAATAATAATGATTATAAAAATGATTAAAACTTGTCAACTTGTGTGCTTTTAAGAAATCGCTGAAATATGCTGCATCAGCTGTATAGACTTTAGAAAAACTACTTGCAAAATTATCTTTATAGGTATCATAGTAATTATTAAATTTGTCGAAGAAATCTGCTAAAGTTCCATCTGTAATACCTAAATCAACAATAAAATCATGCACCATATAACTTGTAATCGGTGTAACATTTGTAATCTCATGCTTACCATCATTGTAACTGTATAAAATTTTACCTGTTGGTAAATATGCTTCAATAATAAATGGTCCTTGTGCAGAAACTGTAAGTTTATAATTTCCATAACTATCTGTATAAGCTTTATAAAAATTCCCATTAATGTCTTTTAGAACAACTAAGGCATTTGCAATCACTTCACCATAGTTGACATTTCCTCGCACAATACCATCAAATTTAGGAGGTGTCGGTACATCATCAAGGTTCAACAGTCTGACAAGAAGCTTACTCGCAGGACCAGTATTTACACCATCATTTACCTGCAGTTTTAAAGCATACTGATTATTTTTGTCTGCATCTTGAGGATCTTCATAATCTGGACGCTTTTTAAAAGTAATATCTCCTCTTTTTTTATCTATATTAAAAAGTTTTGCATCTGTGCCACTTAAAATAAAAGTGAACGTTTGCTTTTCATCAATATCTCTATCGGCTTTTGATGCAGCAACGACAACTTGAGAGATTGGTGTATTTTCATCAATGTCTGTATTGACATTGACATCTTTAACGATCGGCTTTTCATCGTTTGTATGATTTACTGCTACCGTAACCGTTTGTGCCGTAGAATCATTAACACCATCATTTGCTATAACACTAAAACTATATGGCGTTTGTCGTACTTCATAATCTGGTGGCGTATCAAACGCAAATCTATCTTGTGTAACTCTAAAATATTGTGCATCTGCTCCACTTAATTTATAAGTAAAAGCTTGTGTTTGATTTTTATCAGCATCTGTAACACTAAAAGTTCCAACATTTGCACTGAAGTTTTCATTGACGCTATAACTTGTTTTTGAAGTTAAAACCGGTGCAATATCATTTAAAGGTAAAACAGATATTTTCAAAGTTTTTATTTTACTTGTGTTAACACCATCATTAACTTTTACACCTACTTCATAGACATTATCTTTATTTTCGTCAAGTGCTTTTTCATAGTCAGGTGCTACTTTAAATGTAAGCTTTCCATCTTTTGTCATTACAAATTTTGCAGCATCGGCACCGCCATCTATGCTGTAAGTAAATGATTGTGTTTGATTTTTATCGGCATCACTGCTGTTTACATCCATCACAAACGCCGTGTTTTCATTCACTGAGCTATTATTTGACTCAATGACAGGCGCTATATCATTAACCGGTAAAATGCTAATAGCAAGTGTTTTTACTGCACTTGTATTGACACCGTCACTTACTTTAACACCCACTTCATAGACATTGTCATTATTAGCATCAAGCGCTTTTTCATAATCTGGTGCTGCTTTAAAGCTTAAATTTCCATTTTTTGTAAGCGTAAACTTTGCTGCATCTACGCCACCGTCAATACTGTATGTAAATGTCTGATTTTCATCAATGTCTGCATCTTCATTGGTTAAATTCATAACATCATGTGTATTTTCATCAACAGCACTATTTTTAGAAGTAATAACCGGTGTTTCGTCATTTAAATGTCGAATGTTAACTAGAATAGCTTTTTTGCTTGTATGTACACCATCATTTACAACAAGAGTCACATGATAAAGCTTTTTCTTTTCATAATTCGGTGCTGTTTTAAACTTTAGTGTTCCATTTGTTGCACCGATGTTTAAAGAAGCTGCATCTACACCCTCAACTGAATAGTGAAACGTTTGATTCTCATCCAAATCCGCATCACTCATATTGACATTAGTCACAAAAGGAACATTTTCATCTACTTTTACATTTCCAGTATGAATCACTGGTGCAATATCATTGAGATGTTGTAAAGAGATAGTAATGTTTTGAGGTTGACTCATGTTCACACCATCAAATACATGTCCTATAATGTGATACACTTTTTGCTGCTCATAATCCGGAGCCGTTTTAAAACGAATTTCCCCTGTTGAAGCATTAATATCAAAATAGTTTTGATCTGCTCCACTGAGTGAATAGGTAAAAATCTGTTTTACTCCAATATCGCCATCAGTATGGCTCATATCAAGGACAACACCTTGATAA
>JALUBM010000233.1:0-1288 GCA_027044845.1 Sulfurimonas sp. | reverse complement strand
CCTTGATAATTTTCATGTACCATCGCAGATGTAGGTGATGTTATAACCGGCGCTATATCGTTTTTAGGAGTTACCTCTACTAAAACGGTTTGCGTTGCACTTGTATGCACGCCATCACTTACACGCACATTTAACTCATACACATTATTTTTGTCACTGTCACCAGGAACATCAAAACTCGGTGCTGTTTTAAAACTCAAACTCCCATCTTTTGAAAGTACAAATTTAGAAGCGTCAGCACCTCCTACAATAATATATGTAAACTTTTGTATCTCATCTTTATCTTTGTCGAGACTCGTTACCTGTCCAGCCTTTGTCTCTTTTTCCTGTACAACAAAATATTTACTCGTTACACTTGGTATTTCATCATTTGAATGTTTTATATTTAAAGTAAAGGCTTGTTTTGCACTGTTACCTGCTAAATCAATAGCTTGTAAATGCAGATAATAACTTAATTTACTTTCATAATCAGTTGTCTGCTTGAGCGTCAAGATCCCTGATTTTTTATCAAGATTAAAAAACTGTGAATCATTTCCATCCATTGTATAGACAATATCCGAACTATCCGTTGCATTTACATCAAAGCTGAATTTTTTATTTTCACCAATAGATGCAGTTGCTGCGCTTATAAAAACAGGTGCCTGTGTATCTTTTACAATTGTTACTTTTGTTGGTTCACTTTTTTGATGATTTAAGTCCTCTAACGTAATATTAAAATCATACTTCCCATCTGCACCAGCCGTATCTAAATCTATTTTAAGTTTATTGTCATGAGCTATTCTTTTAGGAATTGCAACATCATTTATCAATACAGATGCATTTACTTCACCATATATTACAATAGATTTTAAATCCTTACTTGTAGCTAGAATAGTATCTTTCGCAATAATAGCAGGTGCAGGAGCAACAGTACGAAGAGTAAGGTTTAAATCTTTACGTAGAGTATCTTCATAACGTGCAAGTGCTATTTTTGGAGACACTAAATCTCTGCAAATTATTTTTTTTGTAATATTCTGAACTTTTGACAAAGAAAGATTTTGTTCTAATGAAACTGTTTCATTGGAATCTTCAAACTTTTTTCTTGTTTTTGAAGAAATTTCAATACCAGTAAAAGGGTTTTTGTCTTCATTTAAAGTTTGTAAAAAAGATACCGCATTATTTAATTTTGTACTGCTGTTCGTTTCATTTCTATCAAGAGCGAGTAAATCTGAAGGGTATATTTTCCTGTTGTGACGTGTAATATCCACTGGTTTTATTGACCCAATTTTTATTTTACCTAAGAAAAATT
>JALUBM010000232.1:2028-3910 GCA_027044845.1 Sulfurimonas sp. | reverse complement strand
ATCTAGATATAAGGCACAAATTATTGTTGCTACACCAACAGTATTTTAAAAATTAAAAAAAATTGAATTAAAGAGAGGAAAATAATGCAAAGTAATATAACAGCATGTCCTCTTGATTGCTATGATGCTTGTGGTATAATTTATGATGAGAACATGATAAAACCTTTTAAAAATGGGCATACAAATGGTTTTTTATGTCCACATCTAAATCATTATGAAAAATTTAAACGTATAACACAGCCAAGATATAAAGGTAAAAAGATTACACTGCAAGAAGCTCTTTTACGATTAAAAGAGCTTCTTGCTTTTGAGTCAAAAAATAATATTTTGCATTATAGGGGAAATGGTAATTTTGCTTTAATGCAAGAAGTTACTGACCATTTTTTTGCTAATTTTGGTGCAATTCTTACGGATGGAACTCTTTGTGACGGAGCTGGTGAAGCTGGAATTATAGAGGGTAGAGGAAGTAATAAAAATATGCCTTTAAGTGAGATTGAAAAATCAGATGTTGTAATTTTTTGGGGAAGAAATCCACATACGACATCTTCACATATTTTACCCTTGGTAAAAAATAAAAAAATTATAGTTATTGATCCACTCAAGACAAAAATTGCAGAAATAGCTGATTTACATGTACAAATTAGACCACATTCAGATATTTATTTAGCTCTTCTCTTGTCAAGATTTATACATATTAACGACAGTCTTAATGAAGAATTTATTGAAAAATATGCAAGTGAATTTGATGAATATTATGAGCTTACCCAAGGTGTACGCATCAAGACAACCCTTGAAAATATTGGTGCAACAATAGGTGATATAGGTGATATATTAGAATATACTATTGATAAAAAAGTTGCTATAGTTTGTGGAGTGGGTATTCAAAAATATAGAGACGGTGCTGACATCATGCGAAGTATTGATGCTTTTGCTGTTTCATTGGGTCTTTTTGGTAAAGAAGGATGTGGAGTGGCTTATCTTGGAAATTCCAAAGAAGCAATAGAATCGCCTTTTCAAACAAAAGCCAAACGAGTTTCTAAAGTAAATACTAATTTTAATGAATTTGAAACTGTCTTTATTCAAGGTGCTAATCCTGTCGCACAAATGCCTGATAGTTTACGTGTGAAAAGTACTTTAGAAAAAACGCCTAATGTAGTTTATTTTGGTCTTTATGAAAATGAAACAAGTCAAATGGCAGATTTAATAATTCCTGCAAAAACATTTTTAGAAAAAGACGATATACGTACTTCATATTCTCATAATGATTTAATGGTTATGAATAAACAAGTGGAGAGTGATATTGGTATTAGTGAATATGATCTGACAGCTTATTTATGTGAAGAATTTAATATAGAACTTAAATCAGAGCAGGAATATTTACAGCATTTTAAAAATTATGGTGTGAAAAAAAGTAATGGATGTTTTGAAGTTGAACAAAGAAAGGTTATTCCTTATAAAGAGGGATTTGATACAAGTGACAGAGAATTTGTTTTTCTTGAAGAATTTGAAACACAACAATGTGAAACAAAAAAAGATGAACTAAATCTTATAACCTCTAAAAATCATAAAAGCTTAAATTCTCAATTTAACAGAGATAAATATGTGTATCTTCATAGTTGCCATGGATACAATAATGGGCAAGAAATTAAAATTACTTCAGAAAATGGCAGTATTGTTTTGGAAGTAAAACATGATGATAGGTTACGTAATGATACGGTATTAATATACAGTGGAACACCCAATGTGAATAATTTAACATCATCAAAACACTCTTATGAGGGTAAAAGTGCTGTTTTTCAAGAAAATAAAGTTAAAATTAGTAAAAAATAAAGTGAGTGTATAAAATGATGAATATTAAAGAGATAGATTTAAAATATGCAAT
>JALUBM010000232.1:0-2018 GCA_027044845.1 Sulfurimonas sp. | reverse complement strand
ACCGACATATGCAAGAGCGGATGTTGAATTTGTAAGTGGTAAGAATGCTACACTTTTTGATAGGAATGAAAAAAAATATATAGATTTCACTTCAGGAATCGGTGTTGTTTCTGTTGGTCACGCAAATGAAAGAGTGAGCAAAGCACTTTGTGAACAAGTGGCAACTTTGACACATACTTCTAATTTATATTATATCGCACCACAAGCACTTGCGGCACAAAAAGTTGTAGAGGCAAGTGGTTATGATATGCAGTGCTTTTTTGGAAATAGTGGTGCAGAAGCGAATGAAGGTGCTATAAAAATTGCCAGAAAACATGGAGAACGTGACGGAGAGATAAAAAGATACAAAATTATTACACTTAATCACTCTTTTCATGGGCGTACTATAACAACCGTCAAAGCAACAGGTCAAGAGTCTATGCATAACTATTTTGGACCGTTTCCTGATGGATTTGTGTATGCAGATGGTATTGATGAAATTGAATCGTTACTTGATAATCACACGGCGGGTGTTATGATAGAACTTATTCAGGGTGAGGGTGGCGTAGAACCACAAGATAAGAAAAAAGTACAAAAATTGGCACAATTGTTAAAAGAGCGTGAAATTCCTTTGATTGTGGATGAAGTACAAACAGGCGCATATAGGGTTGGTGAATTTACAGCCTCACAAGCGTATGGGATACAACCTGAAATTATCACATTGGCAAAAGGTATTGGTGGTGGTGTTCCTGTGGGAATTGTCATGACAACACTAAAACATGTGCTAGAAGCAGGCGATCATGGTTCTACCTTTGGAGGAAATTATTTAAGTAGTCGTGCTGTTTGTGAAGTTGTAGATATACTCAATGAAAAAAAGAAAAGTGGTGATTTGGAAATAACTTCTTTATTATTTAACAAAGCTTTAGAAAATTTTTATAATGCTTATCAAAATATATTTACTCAAAAAGTTGGTATAGGAATGATGTGCGGACTTCGTGTAAAAGATGGTGATACTTTAACAAAGATCATAAATTTCGCAAGACAAAACGGTGTAATACTCTTAAAAGCTGGAAGAAATACACTTAGATTTTTACCACCGCTTACCATAACAAAAGAGGAAATTGATGAAGGCTTTAACGCTCTTAACTCTGCTATGTCTCAGTTATAGCAGTACTCTTTTTGCAAATGAGAAGAACAGTAGTTTAGAGAAATTTATATCTTCTTATAAAAAACTGCAGTTCAAGTATGATTATAAAAAGAATGAAGCTGAGAGTTCTAAGCTGCATGATGCATGGATAGCACCTATTCAGATTAATTATAGCTACTCCGAGAGTAATCCGTATAATACTAAACAGTCAAATCAAAATGCGGCTATTAGAGTGAATCAGCCTATTTTTCAAAGTGGTGGTATCTACTACGGCATTAAATTTTCTAATGCAAGTAAACACTATACAGAATACTCTATAGATGTTGCAAAACGTAAAATGATTAAAGACGTGATAGCAATATTAATGGAAATAAAACAGACACAGTTAAAAGAAGCAAAGCAAGAATTGCAGATTAAAAATGCTCAAATAAATTTAGAACAAAAACAAGAAGAATATCTTAGTGGACAACTTGATTCTGGTTTTTTGGATGATGCCATTATTCAAAAAAACAATGCAATATCTGTATTGTATGATATTCAAACATCTAAAGAGAAACTTGTAAGTTCTTTTCATGCGTTGAGTGATTTGGATTATAAAAAAGTCACTCTACCTCATTTGGAATTTGTAAATAATAAAGAGTTTTTAAAGCATAATATTGTCTTGCAAATGGATAAAGCTCAAATACAAAAAAATAGATATAATAAAAATGTTACGATTGCAAAATATCTTCCTAAAGTAAATCTGACGGCAGGATATAATTGGAGATTAACAACAAATCAAGCCTTTCAAGTTGGTTCTACAGTTGTGAGTAACTCTAATGAATTGGCTTATTATGATTATGGTTTCTCTGCTTCAATGCCACTAGATATCAACATGTTTAGAGATATTGAA